>PUMS01000369.1 GCA_003551485.1 Phycisphaeraceae bacterium
GACGTGCGTTGCCCGCCAATACCGGAAAAGGGGTCGGGGGTGAGGGCAGATTCGGGCCCGCCCTGCGTGTCTCCCCTCACCCCGGCCCTCTCCCAGAGGGAGAGGGAGTTATTTTCAGGGCAGGGGCGTCGCAACCCGCGCTGATCGGGGCCGACATACCGCCCTGCCCGTCCTCCCCCAACCCCGGTTCGCAATGGGACGATGAACAGGGCGCTTGACATCCTCGCGGATGCCCACCCGGCCGAAGGCCGGTCGATGCCCTGGTGGCGCGGCTGGGCACCACTGATCGTCCTGCCCGTGGCGGTGGTGGTGCTGATCGATGAAAGCCGGCCGCGCTGGGCGCTGATGTGGCTGCTGGCCATCGCCATCTTCGCCGGCTGCAAATGGCTGACCTGGCGGCGAACGCCTCCACCCGCGCCCGAGCCCAGCCCCTGGCATCGCCACGCCGGCTACCTGCTGGCCTGGCCGGGCTTGGATGCGCACGCGTTTCTCGAGCCCCGACCCCCGCATGTCCAGCGGCCCACATCGGGCGAGTGGCTGGATGGGGCGCTGCGTGGCACCGCGGGGCTGGTGATGTTCTTCATCCTCGCGCCGCTGGCCGATGAGCGCTCGCCCCTGCTGGCCGGCTGGGTGGCGATGATCGCCCTGGTGCTGGTGCTGCACTTCGGGCTGTTCACGCTGCTGAGTTGCGCGTGGCGCGCGGCGGGGGTGGATGCAGCGCCGCTCATGGACCGGCCATCGCGGGCCACCACGCTGTTCGATTTCTGGAGCCGGCGCTGGAACACCGCCTTCCGCGACCTGACCTACCGCTTCCTGTTTCAGCCGCTGAGCAGCCGCCTCGGGCCCGGCGGGGGCCTGTGGGCCGGGTTCATCTTCAGCGGCCTGATGCACGACCTGGTGATCTCCTACCCCGCCGGCGGCGGTTACGGCGGGCCGACGCTGTATTTCGCCCTCCAGGCCGCGGGCATCAGCCTCCAGCGCAGCGGCCGCGCCCGGCGGATGGGCCTCGGCCGCGGGTGGCGCGGCTGGGCGTTCACCTTCCTGTTCCTGGTGGCACCGCTGCCGCTGCTCTTGCACCCCCCGTTCGTGCTCGATGTCATCGTCCCCTTCATGCGCGACACGGTGGCCGGACCGGGAGCCTGTCCATGCCGAACGTGCCCTGGCAACTGATCCTGGCCGCGGGCGCCGGCCACGCCCTGGTGCTGGCGGCCGCGGCGATGGTGCCCTTCAAGCTCGACTGGCGCCGGGCCCTGGCCCCCCTGCCGCGCCTGCACCGGCAGATGTACGTGATCTACGGCGCGTACGTGGTGCTGTCGATCATCGCCTTCGGCCTCATCAGCGTGCTGTTCGCCCGCGACCTCGCCGCCGGCGGCGGCCTGGCCCGCGCGATATGCGCCTACATCGCGGTGTTCTGGGCCATCCGCCTGGCGTTGCAGTGGGTCCTGGACGTGCGGCCCTACCTCACCGCCGGATACGAACGCCTCGGCTACCACGCCCTGACGGTGCTGTTTGCGTACTTCACCATCATCTACACCTGGTCGGCCTTGGGGCCGGCGGGGTGATGGCGCGATGGGGTGCGGTGAGGGGCGGGTGCGGGCGTAGGCGCACCAGTCTACGGAAACAGTCGGCCCTGGCCGGGGACTTCGACCTGGGTCTGGGCGAGAACCTCGCGGACCTCGTCGAGGAAGTCGTCGAGGTCGCGGAACTGCTTGTAGACGCTGGCAAAGCGGACGTAGGCCACCTGGTCGAGGCGTTTGAGCCGTTCGGCGATGACGCGGCCGATCTCGTAGCTGTCGACCTCGCGCTCGTGCTGCTTGAACAGCTCCTCCTCGACGAAATCGACCACCTCCTGGATCTGCTCGGGCGAGACCGGCCGCTTGTAGCAGGCCTTCTCGATGCCGCCGATGACGCGGTTTCGGTCGTAGGGCACGCGTGAGCCGTCGCGTTTGACGACGGTGAGCTTGACGTTGTCTTCGATGTGCTCGTAGGTGGTGAAGCGGCGGTTGCACTTGAGGCACTGGCGCCGGCGTCGGATGGCCGAGCCGCCCTCGGCGGCGCGCGAGTCAACCACCTTGTCATCGTTGGCGCTGCAGAAGGGACACAGCATGGTCGGCAAACCCTGAACAGAGCCGGCCGCCTTCCATGGGGCCGCACTACGGCATTCTAGCGGCCCCGCCGGCCCGTTGCGGTGCGGGCTTGCAGCGCGCCTTGAAAATCCTGCTCCCTCTCCCCCCGGGAGAGGGCTGGGGTGAGGGGCCATCCACAAGGCCCGTCCGGATCGTTTCTGCCGTCATGGCAGGGTGTTGCGGATTTTCCGAACCGGCGGGAGGCTGGTCCGTAGGGTGTTGTGAGGGCGCATTCTGCGCCGGCAGACCCGGTGAGGATGGGTTGCACCTGCGGGCCGGGGCCGTATTGGAGTGCCGATGATGTTGAGGCCCACCATCTGGATCGTGCAGGGGGTGGTGCTGCTGGCACTGGTCGGCACGCTGGTGGGCTCGTGGGTCCACCACCGCAGCGCCGTCGACCTGCTGCTGGATGAATCGCGCAGCGAACTCTCGGCCGCGCAAACCCGGGCGGTGCAACGGTACGTGTCCGGCTCGACCTGGGCCCGCCCCCCGTGGGCGCGGCTGAACACCGAGCGGCAGGGCCGCATCATCACCGCTGCGCTTCGGCGCCATGCCGATGGCGATGGGGATGTGACCGCCCTGGTGGCGCAGCTCGCGGCGATGAGCCAGGGCGGTGAGCGGTTTGGGCAACTGCCTGCGATCGCCGGGCGCCTTGCGGTCGAGGGCGAGGTGGCCGACCCCGCCCGGCTGCTGCTGCTGGCCCGGCAGGCGGCCTCCGGCGGGCTGGATGCGCACGTGGATGTACGGTCGCTGCTGGTGGAGGCTCAGGACCCGGCGCTGCACGCGACGCTGCTGGCGGTTCTGGATGACCGGCAGCTTCTGAGCCATGCCCGGGCCTCGCTGGCCTTCGCCTTGCGCGACGATGTGAGCCCGTTCTACCGGGTGCGGATGCTCGACCGCCTCGCCGCCCTGCCGGACCTGTTCCCCTTCGACCTGACCGAGGCCCATCGTGCCGCGATCGAAGCCCTGGCCGAAGATGCACGCATCTCCGAACGCGACCACGCCATGGTCAAACGCTTCCTCAAGAAGCAGGCCGGCGATGGATGAGCCCCTGCCCTGAAAATAACTCCCTCTCCCCTTCCGGGGGCGGGAGAGGGCCGGGGTGAGGGCAGACACGCAGGGCGGGTGCGAATCTTCCCTCACCCCCGGCCCCTCTCCCGCCCCGGAAGGGGAGAAGAGCCGGCCGCGGTTTTCAGTCTTCCACCAGCTCGATGCGGTAGAGCAGGTCGGTGTCGGGGGGGATGATCTCGCCGTAGCCGCGGCTGGCGAAGGCGAAGGGGGCGGCGATGGTGGCCAGGCGCACCTCGCCGGGCTTCATGCCGTCCATGGCCAGGAACAGCGAGGGGAACGGCTCCCAGTCCTCATCGAACTCCAGCCGCAGCGGCCCCTGGCCGTCGAAGGTGCTGGCGACCTTCCCCTCGTCTTCCTTTCGCATGACGGTGACATGCACGCGAATCTCATCGCCGGGCTGGATCGTATCGCCGCTGCCTTCTTCCTCTATCTGCCAGATCACGCCGGGCTCGACGTTGAGCACTTCGATGTCGTACTCGGCACGGGCGTTCTCGGGCACCACGCCCGCGAGGCCGCTGACGCCGAAGGCCAGCCTCGGGTCGAGTTTGAGCGTCACCCGCTCGCCGGCCTTGACGCCCTCGAGGCCCTCCTCGATGCCCAGCAGGGCCCGGCCGTAGCCCAGAGCCACCACCTGCGGCTCATCCCCGCTCGAGAGCGTCACCTCCTGCCCCCCGGCGCCGGTGAAGGTGGCCCGGAAGCGGATGCTCACCAGGTCGCCCCGCACGGCGGCATCGCCCACACCCTCCTGCCGGCGCTCGCGGCGGATGCCCGGATGCAGTTCGATCATCTCGACCTCATACTCGAGCACCGCCCCGGGGGGGATGCCCATGTGCGGCAGGCCCTCGCGGCCGAAGGCCTTGTCCTGCGGGATGACCAGCTCGCGGCGGCCGCCGGCCCGCATGCCCAGCAGGCCCTCGTTGAGCCCTTCGATGGCGCGGTGATGGCCGATGCGGAGGGTGCGAGGCCGGCCCTCCTCGCGGGTGTCCTCGATCCGGGGGCCTTCGCGAACGCGGCCGACCAGATGCACGAGGGCGAAGTCGCCCTTCTGCGCCTCGGGCCCCTCGCCCTCGGTCACGTCGGTGATCTCGACCTCGTCGGGCACCTCGACGTCGGGAATCTGTTCGGGCACCTCGGGCACGGCCTCATCCGGGGGCAGGGCTTCGGGGTCGAAAGGCAGGACCGGCGGGGGCTCATCCACAGGCGCCTCGGGCGCCGCGGGGTCGCCGGGCAGTTGGGGGATGACCGGCCCGGGGTCGGCCTCATCCTCGGGCGCGGCGGCGGCGGCGATGCCGGCGGCCGGGCCGATGGCCAGTGCGATGGGAAGGAGCCAGGTTGCGAATGCAGATCGCCACATGTGCAGGATTCCTCGTGAAAAAGGCTGGTTACGCCGCGCAGCGCGGTGCCCGCGGGGCCGGGCGTGGGCGCGCCCGCGAAGGGCGTTGCGTGCGGCCATGGCGCCTTCACTGTACCGCGGCTGACCCGGTCGTCCCCGTCGGGCTTTGGGCACTTCCGGGGGCCAGGGCTTCCGGGGGGCCGGGGGCCGGGCTTCCGGGGGGGCAATTTAGCGACTTTGGTCAGGGTGTGTCGTTTTGCGGTGGGGGCTGATCGTTGTCGGTGGGGGGTTGGGCGGGGTAGGGATGTTCCATCGGCTGTTGCTGTTGCTGCTGGCGCGCCTCGCGTGCCTGCTGGCTGAGCGGGCCGAAGAGGATCATGTAGGCCATCACCGCGACGACCGCCAGCAGCAGGATGGCGACGATCAGCGGGCCGTTTCGGCGGCGGCGGCCGGTGGCATCGTGCATGCCGCGTGCCGGCCCGGCGGGTCCGGCGGTGACCGAGGGGGCGCTGGTCTGGACGGTCTCGGGATCGACCGGCCCGTGTTCGGCCTCCCATGCGTCGGCCAGCTCGCGGGCGCGCAGCTCGTGCTCGGGCCCGCCGCGCCGCGTGGGCGAGCCGTAATGGCCCTTGCCATCGCCGCGTGGCAGCACGTAGAAGAAGCGGCCATCGGCATCGCGAATGGCGCGTCCGACATCAGCCTCGCGAACCTTCACGGGCTGACCGTTGAACGGGCTGTAGACGATGATGGCCATATCGCACTCCCGCCGGGCCGCCCGGCCCGAGCCGGACAACCCGCTATTCGCTCATCTTAACCCCGCGCGGCGGAGGTGGCGACCACCCGCGCCGGCGTTGCACCTGCGGGGGGTGCATGACACGTGTCGCGGGATGCCTCTTACCCATCTTTAACAGTTTTCTCCGGCCAAGCCCGCCTGGCGCTATCGTGAGCGGGGTTCGGGGCGGTACGGGGGCGGATATGTAGTGTCACGCGACAGGGGGAATGTTTTTGTATACCGATATCAATTGTTGACTTTATCGCGACCAAGAGTATCATCCGTAATGACACGGAGGTCGCCATGTTCCTGCGAGTCCAACGCAACGGCAGCCGGGAATACCTGCTGATTGTCGAGAACCAGCGCATCGACGGCCGCATCCGCCAGCGCGTGCTGCATCGGCTGGGCCGCCTGGACCGGCTTCAGCAGTCGGGGGCGCTGGATGGGCTGATCCAGTCGATGAGTCGCTTCAGCGACAAGCTCGCCGTGCTCGGTGCCCATAACACCGGTCAGAGCGAGACCGGCACAGCGGTGCCCCTCGGCCCGGCGATGGTCTTTGAGCGGCTGTGGCAGCAACTGCAACTGCCGGGGATCCTCGGGCAACTGCTGGCCGGGCGGCGTTTCGAGTTTGCCCTCGAACGGGCGGTGTTTCTGACCGTGCTGCACCGGTTGTGCGCCCCCGGTAGCGACCGCGCGGCCGAGCAGTGGCGTCAGGATCACCGCATCGAAGGGACCCAGACGCTGGCGCTGCACCACCTCTACCGGGCCATGGCGTGGCTGGGCGAGCCGCTGCCCGGCGGTGAGC
>PUMS01000004.1 GCA_003551485.1 Phycisphaeraceae bacterium
CGCCCCCCCCACCCCCGCCGCCCCCGTCGCAGGCGTCCGGCGGCGACAACCCGGCGCCGGCCCACCCCGCCGCCAACCATCGCCCGCGCCGGCCGAAGATGACCTTCGGCCAGCGGCTGGAGAACTGGCTGCTGTACCGCAGTTGGAAGGCGCTGGTGGTCTGCCTGCTGCTGGTGCTGGGGCTGGCCAACCTCTACCCCTTCGGCTGGATGATCGGCACCTCGCTCAAGACCACCTCGGAGGCCGCGGCCGACCGTGCCCGGCCCTATCCCGTGACCAAGTTCTGGCTCACCGCCGAGGCCCGCGAGCAAATGCCTCAACTGCTCGAGGACATCGCCGCGCGCACCGAGGCCGCGGGCGATGACAGCGAGATGACACCCACCCAGCGCATCGAGCTGCGCGACCGCATCCGCCGGGAGGCCCTCGAGGGGCTGCTGGAGCGCGAGCTGAGCCTGCCCGTGGCCCAGGCCGGCCTGCTGCTGATGCTGCACGATGAGGATGAAACCCGCCGTGAGCGCCTGGCCACCTTCGTGCCCTACCGCATCACGCTCGGTGAGTTCATGAGCAACCAGGACGTCGAGCGGGCCGACGTCGCCCGCGCTGCGGTCAATGAGCTGATCGACCTGAACATGCTCCAGCGCACGCTCTTCGAGCAGGAAAACTACTACCTGGTCTGGAACGAGCTGCGCTTCTACCTGCACTTCATCACCAGCCTGGCGGTGACGGTGGCGGTGGTGTTCATCACGCTGATCCTCACCTCGATGCTGGGCTACGCCCTGGCGCGGCTGAAGTTCCCGGGCAAGATGCTGGTGCTTGGCCTGCTCATCGGAGGGGCGGTGGCACCCAGCGAGGCGATCATCGTGCCCATCTTCCGGCTGCTTCAATCGGTGGGGCTGCTGGAGGGGCTGCTGGGCATGACGCTGTGGCTGGCGGGCATCGCCATCGGTCACACCTTCCTCATGGCCGGCTTCTTCATGACCCTGCCCAAGGAGGTCGAGGAGGCGGCGAAGATCGACGGCGCGGGCACGTTCCAGACCTTTTTCGATGTGGCCCTGCCCATGGCGCGGCCGATCGTGCTGACCATCGGCCTGTTCGCCTTCCTCGGGGCGTGGAATGAGTTCCTCGTGCCGCTGCTGTGCACGATGAGCGACCCGGACATGCAGCCGCTGGCGGTGGCGGTGTACACCTTCCAGCGCGGCCACCAGGGCTGGTGGCCGCTGATCAACGCCGCCGCGGCGATCATCATCATCCCCGTGGTGGTGCTGTTCCTGATCCTGCACCGCCACATCGTGCGTGCCATCGCGGTGGGTGCGGTCAAGGGCTGAGCGCATCGGCGCCGCCGGCCTGCCCCACCGCCGGACGCGGTAGCCGCCGCAGGAGCCGGCCCTGGGACCGCCGGCTGCCCCGCCGAATTCCGGGCGGATCCGGGGCTTGGATCACGAGGACGGGCAATGCCGGCCGGGCGGCCGGGCGGCCGGCGGTCCCGGAGTCCACCTATGCCCCGCATCCGTCGGCCTGCCGCGCCGTTTTGCCGCGGCGAGGGGTGCGTGTTAAGATTCCAAAGGCGTGCGAGGGTTCATATGCCCAGGTCGAGGTGGCCGCCCGTGCCCGTTCGGTACACTGCGGCGTGCCCCCGTGGCCTCCAGCTCAAGGAAACAGCAACATGAATCGGTTGCGTGACTGGCTCAACAACAACCCCGCCGTCGGCGCCGGCATTGCCGGCGGACTGGTGGTGCTGGCCATCCTGGTGCTGATCAGCACACGCGGCGGCTCCGGTCCCGGTGTGACCGGCGAGTACTACTGGAATATCGACACCGGGGAGATCGAGACCGTCGAAGGCGGCAACATCCCCCCCATCGTCAACGACCGGGGCCAGACGCTGGTCCGCGCCGTGGTCGTTACCTGCGGCCGATGCCGCCCCCGCGACTGGACGGTGCTGCGCCTGGAACGCTTCCCACCGCACGTGCGCGAGCGGATCGAGCAGCAGATGGGGGATCGTGCGATGGAAGCCTGGGATGAAACCGACGACCAGGACCTGCTTTCGCGCATGGAATGGCTGTGGGACCCGGAGGATAACCCCGATGCCGTCCACGATGACCGCAACTGGGTCTATCTGGGCACCGGCCGCGCCGAGCAACAACAGTACGAGGAACACCGCCGCCGCTGGGATGCACTGTGCGGTGATGACCGGCCCCGCCGCTGCTACCCCGGCCGCTGACGGCCCAACTGGAGTGAGGGCTCGCAGCCTGCCGCCGGCGCTTTCACCAGGGCGTAACGGCTCACGGTCAGCCATTTCGTAGGGTGGGTAGAACGAGGTCCGCCGGGCGCCTCAGCCGCGGGCCAGGTGCTCGAGGATGCCCAGGCCGCGCTCGAGCGTGGCGTCGGGGCAGGCGTAGCTGAGGCGGAAGTGGGTGTCGCGGAGGCTGAAGACGTGGCCGGGGATGATCAGCAGGCCGTGCTCGGTGATCGCCTTCTCGACGAACGCGGTGGCCGTAAGGCCGAGGGGCTCGGGCACCTTGACAAACGCATAGAACGCTCCGCCGGGCCGCGTCAATTCGTACATGCCCCCGAGTGCCTCGACCACGCGGTCGCGCTTGCGGCGGTAGGCGGCGATGTGCTCGCTCATGTCCACTTTCATCGCCGTCACACCCGCCACCTGCACCATCGACGGGGCGCAGACGAAGGTGTACTGCTGGAGCTTGGTCATCTCACTGACGATCGGCGCCGGGCCCACGGCGTAGCCCAGCCGCCAACCGGTCATGGCGTAGGTCTTGGAAAAACCGCGGAGCACCAGCACGTTTTCGCTGTAGCGGGCAGGCGAGACGAAGCCGCCGGCGGTCTCATCCGCCCCCGGTACGCCCGCTTCGCCTCCGCCCGGATCGGCCTCGCCATCGAAGCAGAAAGCATCGTAAATCTCATCGCTGACCAGCAGCACGCCGCAACGGTCGCACAGTTCGGCCAGCTCGCGGCAGTGGCCGGCGCCGGCGACCACACCGGTGGGGTTGCTGGGGCTGTTGAAGAGCACCAGCCTGGTCCGCTCGCTGAGGTAAGGCTCGATGCGCGACGCGGTGAGCTGGAAGTCGGGGTAGGTGTCCACGTGCACCGCCGTGGCGCCGGCGAGGGTGACCAGGTGGCGGTACATGACGAACGCCGGGTCCGGCATGATGACCTCATCGCCCGGGCCGGCGCAGGCAAGGATGGCCAGCAGCAGAGCGCCGCTGACGCCGCTGGTGACCAGGCACTGGTAACCGTCGGCCGTGCCCTCGCCCGAGGCCGGCTGCCAGCGGGGAAACTCCCCAGCCACCTGCGCGGCGATGCGCCGGCGCAGTTCCTCAATGCCCTGGGTGACTGTGTAGCTGTTGCGCCCGGCGTTGATGGCGTCGACGGCGGCGCGCCGGATGGGCTCGGGGACCTCGAAGTCCGGCTGCCCGATCGAAAGATTGACCGGGTCTTCGAGTTGCGAGGCCAGGTCGAAGACGCGCCGGATGCCCGAAGCATCGATTCCAAGCGCTCGCGCGGCGATGAGGCGGTGGTAATCCAGGGGACGGCCTGCCGTTGGGTGTGAGGGACCTTGGATCAAAAGAAGGGCCCGTGCGGACCCGCGGCCACAGCGCGGCGGTGGCCGGTTCGTCCCGTGCCCCAGCCGATCGGGCATCGCAGCCTGGGGCATGGCCATCCCCATCAGCGCCGACCATGGCGGCCGGCGGCGGGGACCGCGGCGGACTACTTCTTCTCTTCGCCCTCGGCGGCGGCCTTCTTCTTGGTCTTGCCGCCGGGGACCACCTTGCGGTTGCCGACCTTGGGCAGGCCGGTGGCGCGGTCGGACTCGAGGTCGAAGCGGCCCTGGGCCGCCAGGCGCGCGATCCGCTCGGCACGGGTCAGGACATTGCGGTGCTTGGTCAGGTCGGCACCAACTTTCAGGCTGGAATCAAGGCTCATGGGGGGTTTCCTGAGGCTTTGGGCTGTGGGGTCAATCGGTGTTCCATACCGCCTCCGCACTTCTACGGTGGCGTTGGCGGCCTCTCCCTGTCGCCTCGGCACGCCCGGTCGCTCACGGCCGGTACGGGATGAGGCTGGCGTTGAACAGGTCCTCGGGCTGGCGCTGTTCGATGCGCCAGGCCCGGCCGAGGCTGTGGAGCGTCTCGAGGAAGCTCTCTCGCTCGAGCCGGCCGCGCTCATCCTCATCGAAGGCGCGCGCGGCCCAGACGTTGAATCGACCATTATTGCTGACGGTGGCGAAGGTTTCAACCTCGTGCCGGCGCATGAAGCGCACGAGGCTGAGGGCGACCGTCTCGGTGTGGTTGGCGATCAGGCGGTAGTAGGCGTAACCCTCGGTCCGCGGGTCCTCAGCACTGCCCGGCTCGACGATCAAAGGCGTGGCGAAGGGGTCCTGCTGCGGCGCGGCCGCGAGAATGGATTCGTAGCGGTCGCGCGTGGTCTCGATGCCCTGCCTCATGCCCCGTGAATGGCCGGCCAGGTAGGACAGAACGATCAGTGCAAACACACCCACGATCAGGATGACGGCATACCCCCTCGGAAGCCGCAGCACCACCGGCTGTCCGCCACCGCCCATGCCCGGCCAGAACCCGCTCCGCGGTGTGGCCGCCTCCTGCGGCAAGGCGGGCGAAGTTACGACATGACCACCAGTTACGTCACCGCCAGCCGCCGCATTCCCCGCTGCGGCCGCGCCCTGCCCGGTCGCGGTGGTGGCGCTGGAGGCCGGCGGCAGTGCGGATCCAGCGTGCCCGCCACCGCCATCCGCCGCGCCGTTGGCGGGTGCAGGGGGCGATCCGCCACTGGAGTCAGGTTCGACGGCCAACGGTCGGCTACCCGCCGGGGCAGGCCGCCATTTGCCACGTCGCATCACCTCATAGGGACAGGGCCGATCCTTACGCAGGGCCATTGCCTCGCTCCATCATCATGCCCGGCATTGCGGTCCATCCAGGGCCGGCCCCAGCCGCGCCCATCATCACCGTGCCCAAGCCCTCCACTGGATACGGCCCTGCCGACACGGCGGGGCAACTTATTGGGAGTATAGGCATCACCGGTCTCATCGATGGTGGGCCATCTTACCGTCCGGGGGACCACCAATCCCATTGCGGGCATTCCGGCCGGGGAGAACCGAAACGAAACGGATTCTACCGGCGACGTTGCCGCCGATGGGCGCGGGGCGTATCATCGGCCTGCACTCGAGCCCGATCGGGAGCCGATGTCCATGCCGACCCTTCAGGGCCGCGGGCCCACCCCCAATCCCGTTCTGACCGCCACGCTCGTGGCGGGGTCGTTGCTGCTGTGGACGCTGGCGCCGGCCTCCGGGCAGGTCGAGCACGAGTTCGATCCGCAGGCCGATCCCGACCAACCCTGGGCCGCGGCCGATGAGCCGGAGCCAGATTCCCCCGAGGGTCGCCTGCTGGAGATCCGGCGCACGCTCGCCGAGGATCGGCCCCGCAGGGCCCGGCGCCTCGCCGACCGTTGGCTGTCGGACTTTCCCGGCCATGAACTGACCCCCAGCGTGCGGCTTCTGCGCGGCGATGCCCGTGCCGCGACGGGCAACTACTTCCGGGCCCTGTTCGACTATGAGCACGTGGCCAGCGAGTACCCCGGCACGGAGCAGTTCCACGTCGCCCTGGAGCGCCAATACGAGATCGCCAGCCGCTACCTGGCCGGGATGAAGCGCCGACTCGGCCCGTTCCGCATCCTGCCGGTCTACAGCGAGTCGGAAGAAACGCTGATCCGCATCCAGCAGCGGGCGCCGGGCAGCGAAATCGGCGAGCGGGCGATGTTCACCCTCGCCGAGTTCTATCACAACCGCGGGCAGATGGCCCTGGCCGCTGAGACCTACGACCTGTTCCTGCTCAACTACCCGCGAAGCGAGAAGCGGCCGCTGGTGATGCAGAGGCTGGTCGAGGTCAGTGTCGGGCAGTATCGCGGGCCGCGCTACGATGCCTCGAGCCTGATCGAGGCCCAGGAGCGCCTGGCGGCATTCAAGGCCGAGTATCCGGCCGCGGCCGAGCAGTTCGGTGCTGAGGGCCTGGAGATCCGCATCGAGGAATCGCTTGGCGTCGAGCTCTACGAGCAGGCCCGCTGGTTCC
>PUMS01000003.1 GCA_003551485.1 Phycisphaeraceae bacterium
CGCGGCCCGATGCGTTGCTGAGCACCCGACAACGAAGCCGGGATACGGACGTCCCGGTCCGCCGCGGCCCCCCAACCCCCCAGCAGGTGCCCATGCCCAACGCAATCCGCCCCCCGGCTCACCCTGCCACAGCGGGTGAGCGGTCCCCTGCGCCCTTGGCAGAGATCATGTCAGGGAGATGTGAGGGTATGGTATTCGCTTGTTTAAGGATTAGAACAGGATTCGCCCGCGGCTGGTACCATCGGCGACCCCGCTGCAGTGGAAAGCGAGTCTGCCCATGCCTCACATTGCCCCCTGGTTTCCCG
Organism: Phycisphaeraceae bacterium; assembly: GCA_003551485.1. Classification (GTDB taxonomy): domain Bacteria; phylum Planctomycetota; class Phycisphaerae; order Phycisphaerales; family Phycisphaeraceae; genus B1Sed10-187. The sequence continues at coordinate 306 of PUMS01000003.1, forward strand.
ATGCCAAGTACGGCATCTTCATTCACTGGGTGCTCAAGTCGATCTGGATGGCCGATGGCGACCGCAGTGCCGGCTACGCCACCGACCCGTCCGACCCCAACCACCCACATCGGCTGGCCGAGCGGTTCACCGCCGAGAACTTCGACGCCCGCGCCTGGGGCCGGCTCTTCAAGAGCTGGGGCGCCGGTTACGCGGTGCTGACGACCAAGCACCACATCGGCTTTTCGCTGTTCGACTGCCCGGCCGGCGACTTCTCCGCCGCGCGCCACAGCCCGGCGGGCCGCGACCTGGTGGCCGAGTTCTGCCAGGGCATGCGCGATGCAGGCCTGAAGGTGGGCCTCTACTACAGCCTGCCCGACTGGTCGCACCCGGACTATGCCTCCCTGGCCGGCGGCAGCGATCCGAAGAAGTTCAGCCCGCAGGATGAGCCGCACCGCTGGGAGCGGTTCCTTGAATGCATGTTCGCCGAGGTGCAGCACCTGTGTACGGCCTACGGCGGGATCGACCTGCTGTGGTTCGACGGCGACTGGGAGCGCACTGCCGAGCAATGGCGCAGCATCGAGCTGGCCGAGATGATCCAGCGGCTACAGCCGGGCATCGTGCTCAACAACCGTCTGCGCCACGAGTGCCTCGGCCACTACGGCACGCCCGAGTCCACCCCGCCACTGGGCCCACGGCGGGGCGATGGCTGGTGGGAGTTCTGCACCACTCCGGGCGAAAACTGGGATGGCCCCGGCGCCAACGAGCATCTCAAGCCGCCTTCGGAGCTGGTGCGCCTCGTGGCGGAGATGGTGGGCATGGGCGGCAATATGCTGCTCAACGTCGCCCCCGCGCCCGACGGCACGATCCCCGAACCGCAGCTCGAGGTGATGAACCCGCTGGGCCGCTGGGTAGATGTGCACCGCGAGGCCCTGCACCACTCACGGGCGGGCCTGCCCGCGGGCCTGTTCAACGGCGCCTCGACGCGCCGGGGCAGCGTGCTGTACCTGATCGCCTTCGATCAGCCGCGCGACGAGCTGGTGGTCAAGGGCCTGAAAACCATGCCCGAAACCGTGACCCACCTGGCCAGCGGCCAGCCCCTGCCCTGGCGCAGCAGCGGCGGCCGGCCGAAGTTCAACCAGCCGGGCTGGATTCTCATCAAGGTCCCCCACCGCTTCATGGATGACTACGCCACGGTGATCCGCCTCACCTTCCCCGACGACACCCTGCGCGTGCAGTGCCCCGACGGCGCTGAGCTGACATGGAAAGGCCGCCCGCCACTGGAGGAGAAGGCGGTCAGTGAGGCCAGGTAGCGGGGGGGGGGAGGGGCCGCGTCGCATCAACGCGTGCCGGCGTTGTCGCGGATACGAAGAAGGGGGGCGTACGTGGTTGGCATGGTGTTCCGTGTGCCCAGCCGCACAAGTTAAGTGTACTCGTCGCCTTTCCCCGGTCATCAGGACCACCGCCGGGAGCCCCCGGCGTTCATCGTTTCTTATCGGCGCCCATGAAAAGCCCGGCCGGGGTCGCCGGCCGGGCTGTGTCATTGTTACCGTATTGCGCGTCGAGTCCGGGAGCTTCAGCGGCGGCGGCGCAGCAGCATCAGCCCACCGACCCCGAGCAGCGCCAGGGAAGCGGGCTCGGGAATGTAGATGTTGTTGATGAACGCCTCGGCATCCCGCGTGTGGACCAGCATGGACTGCAGCGGCCCGACCGTCGTGTTGCGGTAGCCGAAGTCACTGGCCACCTCGGTCTGCTCGGTGAAGGCGCCGCCACGGAGGGAGACGCTATAGCTCTGGTCACCGGCCGAGGCGACATTGTCGACATCGAGCCACACCTCGTACCACTGGCCAAGCTCCAGCACGGCGATGTTGGTGAACGATCCGCCATCGCGGGCGCGCAGATTGACGAAACCCTCGTCCGCACCACCGATCAGGGTCACCTGCACGGCGAATTCACCAAACTCCCAACCCGGGTCAGCGCTCTGGGCCAGGCCAAAGCCGAAGTCGCTCACCGTGTCCGCGCGGAACTCGAAGTAGAGTGTGTCGGAGCCGCCCTCGGGCAGGGCCGCGGCAAACAGCGGACTGTTGTTGTAGATGATGTCCCCTGAGTCGCCAGGGGCGGTGAACACCTGGTTTCCGGGGTCGCCCGGGGCGTCTTGAACCTCGGTCAGCCCGTCAGCACGGAAGTCATCCACCGTGACCCAATGCCCCTGGCCCCCGAGCAGACCCGGGGTGTAGGCCTGGAAATCATCAACCAAGACAGGCGGGATCGGCCCAGCAAAAGCACTGGCCCCCATACCTGCGACAGCGACCCCCACAACACCAGCTCGGAGGCAAGTAGCTACCATTGCATCTCTCCTTTTTGCTTGTGGCCAGAGTGGCCTCTCCGTCTGCAGACAGAGCTTGACGCTTGAGCACCGAGCGCGAACCTCAAGCCCACAATGCTTGTAACATACCACAACCGTTCTGGCGTGTCAAGTTTTTTTCTTGGCACTTCCGGGAATTGCCTCCCGCCGTAGGTGCACAAAAGTGGACATGCTGGTCTCCTATGGCGGCCAAGCATCACGGTAACGTCCCGCTCTCGTTGCAGATGGCATTTAAGTTTTTGTGCAAAAATGATTTAGATTCCATCATCTAGTCGGAAAAGGGGTCAGGAGCATATAGGGCGCCCGTGTCGGGCCGGCGCCCGTCTGGGCATAGGGGGACTACATCCGAGGATCCGCCTGCACGCAATTTATTCCCGACCCCTTTTCTCGGCCCCATGCGGCTGCGCCGCACCCACGAGGATGAAAATCGGGGCACGGGGAACGCGTGTTCCGGCTCTCGGCATGGTGTAGGTTGGGTAGAGCGAGGTCTTCCGAGCGAAACCCACCACCCCCCGTTGCGAGCGCGGTCTACCCCCCCGTCTTCCCAAACCCGCCTCGAATCGCGCGGGGGACGGCTCAATCCCTGCTTCCCCATCGATGATCGTGTACAAGATCCCGACGCCTGTCGCGCTCGCCACGCCTCATTGGTGGGTTTAGCGCGGAGCGATGTTGAAGCCGTCGCTCGCAAAGCCTCGCTCTACCCACCCTACGGCCTGCTCCCCTCCAGGGGGCGATTTTCAGCGCAGGGGCTGGAACGACCGCAGCGCCGCGGCCGCGTCAGGGCGTGCCGGCGGGGTTGCGGGTCTCGGTCGCGGCCTGGGCGGCGTTGGCTTCATCCGAGCCGTTGGTGACGAAGGCATCGTAGATGGCGCGGACGGCCCGGGGCAGGTCTTCGGCCTCGACGCCGACGATGATGTTCAGCTCGCTCGAGCCCTGGTCGATCATGCGGACGTTGACACCGGCGTTGCCCAGCGCGGTGAACAGCCGAGCGGCGGTGCCGGGGGTGTGGGCCATGCCGCGGCCGACGGTGGCGATCAGGGCCATGTTGGGGTAGACCTCGATGGCATCGGGCTGGCAGGCGGCGCGGATTTCGTCGAGCACCTTATCGAGCTTGCCCTCGAGCTCGGCATCGTGCACCACCACGCTCATGGTGTCGATGCCCGAGGGGGTGTGCTCGTAGCTGACGCCGTTGTTCTCAAACACCCCCAGCAGCCGGCGGCCGAAGCCGATCTCGCTGTTCATCAGCGCCTTCTCGACGGCGATGACCGTGAAGTCGGACCGGCCGGCGATGCCGGTGATCTGCCGCAGCGTGCGGACGACGGGCACGGCATCGTTGGGTACGATCATGGTGCCGGGGTTCTCCGGATCATTGGTGTTGCGGATGTTGACCGGGATGCCCGCCTGCCGCACGGGGAAGATGGCCTCATCGTGCAGCACGTTGGCGCCCATGTAGGCCAGCTCGCGCAGCTCGCGGTAGGTCAGCATGTCCATCTTGCGGGGCTCGGGCACGATGCGGGGGTCGGCCATCAGCAGGCCGGCGACGTCGGTCCAGTTCTCGTACACCCCGGCGCCCACGCCCGCGGCGACGATCGCCCCGGTGATGTCGCTGCCACCGCGCGAGAAGGTGCGTACCTTGCCGTTGGCGGCCCGACCGTAAAAGCCGGGGATGACCACGCCGCCTTTGCGCTGGGCCAGCGAAGCCAGGGCCGCCGCGGTGCGCTGCTGATCCACGCGGCCGGTGGGCTCGAAGAAGATCACGTCGATGGCATCGACGAACTCGAAGCCGGCGGCCTCGGCCAGGATCTGACCGTTGAGGTACTCGCCGCGGCTGGCGGCGTAGTCGGCACTCTCACCGGCCGCGATGCGCTGCTGGATGTCGGCCAGATGAGGCGCCAGGTCCAGTGACAGGCCCAGATCGGCCACGATCTGCCTGTAGCGCCCCGCAATGCGCTCGAAGACCTCATCGAAGCCGATGTCCTGCTGGGCGTGGGCATGGCAGAGGTAGAACAGGTCGGTGATCTTCTGGTCCTTGGGGTGGCGCTTGCCGGGCGCTGAGGGCACCAGGAACCGGCGCTCGGGGTCAGCCTGCACAATTTGCAGGACCTTTCGAAACTGATCGGCATCGGCCACGGACGTGCCGCCGAACTTACAGACCTTGACACTCACGGCAGGACTCCTTGCAGGGTTTGGAGCCGGGATTCTACACAAGGTGGCGGGCGAGGCGCAATCAGGCCCATGCGACCGCCACAGCGGATAATCGCACCTGAATGAGACGATTTGCTTGACCGCCGCCGCAGCATCCATCACACTGTCGGCAACCGGGTGTTCCGGCGGGCTGTGTGGCTGGACGGTTCCGTGGTCGGGGCGCACGACCGGTTCAACGCGCTGCTGCGTATTTACTGAAGGGAGCAGCGTGACAGAGAGCGCGCGGCGGACTGGCGCATCCGGGGCGGCGCCGCCGAACGGCCAGCAATGCCAGAGTTGTTTGTATGTGTTTGAATTGGCGGAAGATAAGTAAACTCGAGGCGGCCGGGGAACATAAGCAGGCTGTCGAGGCGATTCAGGCCCGGCTGATGGAGAGTCCCGATGAGGCCGAAGCCGTCATCCGCCTGGGGCTCAACCTCTGGTGTGCCCTGGACAGCCTCCCGCCGCAGGAGGCCCGCGAATGGGCCGAGTGGGTCATGGTTCTGTTCGCCCGCTACCACCGCCCCCTTGGCGGTAACGCCGACTTCTGCTGGGTCTTCGGCAAGGGCATGGGCCGACACTGGCCGGACCTGCCCGGCGCCAGCGAGGCCCTCGGGCGCTCACTGGTGCAGCGTGCCGCAGCGCTGGACCCGTTCTGGGCGCGCATCGAGTCGGGCACACTTCAGGAAGGCGATGCCCAGCGTCTGGAAGGCCGGGGCCTGCTGGAGCGGGTGGCCCTGGGGCGGTGAAAGGGATGAGCCTCGGGATGCGACCATTACCGGGGCCGGGGGCGGCATCCATCGGGTGCTGCCGGCTGCTTGCCCGCCAATGCATCTGACCTGCGCGGGCATGCACAGGGAGACAAGTCGCCGGTGGCACAAGGGGTCTGGTGTGGCGGCTGCGGTGCGGCGTCGTGATCGGGTTACAATCCGCCATGATAGGATGACGGGAGCTGAAGGTCTTCATCATGCCGACACCGCCCGACCAACAGGTGCAAGCCACCATCGCCCATGCCATGGACCACATCGGCGACCCGGCGATCGGCAAGTGGTTGCTGCGGTTTCGCCACCTCTACGAGACCCTCGATGAGCCGGACCGGCCGGCCCTGTTCGACCACCTGGCCATCGCCATGGAGATCGACCCGCTTGCGGCCGACGGCGAAGGGGCACGGGAGCAAGCGGCGGGCGATGGCAGGGGGGCGGATCGGGGGCGGC
>PUMS01000378.1 GCA_003551485.1 Phycisphaeraceae bacterium
ACCTGCTGAAGGGCCGGGCCGAGGTCGGGGTCGGTCAGCACCGAGCCGAAGGTGCAGTGCAGAATCTGGCGGCCCGGTTCCGTAAAGCCCACCCCTTCGGGCGTTTCCGACCAGAGCTGAAGGTAGCCGCGCTCCAGTTCCTCGGCGTCGGTGATCTGCGCGGGGGCGGGCACGGCATCGACGGTGGCCGAGACGTGGTAGGTGGCCTTGTCCTGGTCGTATCGGCCGCGGGCGAAGTCGATGATGCGCCGGAACAGCGGCTCATCGTGCCGCGCCACCACCCGCAGGGCCTCGAGGTAGCTGGTGCCGGCGGTCTTGACGTGGAACATCCCGCGGGTGCAGCGGGCGAAGAGGGTGTACATCGAGAGCTTGTCCGAGCCCGAGTGCAGGCTCAGCTTGTAGGGCCCGAGCTCGCGGGCGATCGCCGCGTGCTCGAGCATGGACGATTCCAGCAGGCCCAGGTCGCCCTTGTAGTCCACACCCTTCTCGAGCTCGCCCACGAACCGCGGGGCCAGCGAGACGATCTTCACACCCTTGCGGCGGAGTTGATCGGCGATGATGTAGTGCTCGGCGGGGGTGGTCGGCTGGGGCGTCTCATCCACCGACAGCTCGATCTCCCACGGCTGATTGCGCTTCTCGGCGGCCTGGCGAATGTAGTCTGCCAGTTGCAGGGCATGGTTGATGGCCCGGCCGTACTTCACCGCGGCGCGCTGCACCGTGACGGTGTCGAAGCGGATCGTCGGGCCATCGGGCACCTGGACCTCGCGGCCCTGGTACTGCTCGACCCAGTCGACCTGCTCCCTGACCGCGGCAAAGGCGCGGGCGAGCGGGGCATCATCGCCATCGGCGGGGTAGTCGTCGGCCTCGGGGTCGACGAAGTCGGAGGGGTCGATGGTGAAGAAGACGAACCCGGCATCGGCGGTGCTGTCGACATCCTGACTGGTCTTGAGGTGGTCGGCATCGGCCCCCCAGGGCTGGTCGAAGCCGGCCTCGGCCAGGGCCTTGACCGCCGCATCCATCACCTGGCGGGGCGTGCGCCGGGTGCGGTTCATCTCGCGGATCGACTGCTGTGCAAAGATGCCGCGGATGGGCCCGCCCTCGGCCTTGAGGGCATCGAGATGGCCCGGCGTGGCTAGGCCAAGGCGGTCACCGAAGCCGAAGCTGGGTTGCAATTCGAGAGCGACGGGCCGTGTGCCGACGGTCGTAGTCATGGAGGCCGATCCTTGGTTGAACGGGCGAGGGGTGGACGATCAGCCGCGAGCCTACAGAACCCATGATGGGTGGTCAACGCACAGGCGTGGGCAACCGGGTCCGGGTGCCACTGGCGGCTTGTCCGCCAGTGCTTTCGGCTGGCCCTTGGGCACCGGTAAACAAGCCGTCAGGTGCATCTGTTGAATCATGGCTTGCTTTCTGCAAGCCCCTGTCGCCACTCGATATACAGGTAGGGAAGATCGAGGCGCTCATGCAGGGCCCGCAGGCGGGTGTGGAAGGCCTCGTAGAGCGATTGCTGCCACTGGTCGGTGCCTTCCTGGCAGAAGTAGATGCGGCAGCCCATCGGGCGGATCGTGTGGACGGTGCAGGTGTTGTTTTTTTGGAAGGGGCAGGCATCGGCCCGGCGCGGGTCGGGCTGGTGCAGCACTGGCAGTGACAGGGGGTGGGGGTGGGCCGGTGAGTCGTCCGGATCGGAACCGCCTCCTGCTCGGGTTGCCCCTTTGCCGCCGGTGGTCTGCTGCTGGAGGCGGTGGCGGAACCAGGCAACCTCGAGGGCGGTCACGTACAGACGGTGGCCATAGCTATCGAAGCGGCAGCAGCGGCCGCTTGCGTTGCAGGTGGCGCCGCCAGCGGCGATGCGGCGGTCGAAGTCTTCGTAAAGATTGCTGATGTATACGCTTATACCATGTCGCCGCACCGCGGCGGCCAGCATCGGCCACGGGTGGGTTGCAGCGTCGAGGCTCTGGCTGGCGGGCGTGGTCATGGGTGCCGGCTCGGGTCAATCCGCATCGGGGCTGGGGTCGCCGGGGGTGCTGTCGCGGATGATGCGGACCTGCTCGAGGGGGTAGAGCCGGCCTTCGCCCTCGATGCCGCGGGCCACGCCCGGGCAGTTGCGGGCCACCTGCCGCCATCGCCGGGCCGAGGCCAGGTTCTCCGGCCAGAACGGCCAGGTACGGCACTGGCCGGGCCGGACGGGGTAGATGCCGCACAGGGCGCGGCCGTGCTCGTCGCGATGGAGGAAGACACAGTCGTAGCCGTGCTCGGTTCGCCGTTCGTTGAGCGTCCACCGGCCATTGACGGTGTGGGCGTGACGGCGAAGGAACGTTTCGAGGTCGATCTGGAGGTGCTCTGCGATGGCCAGTGCCTCGCGCCGCGAGAACCAGACGTATCCCGGCGGGCCGGTGCAGCAGTTGCCGCACTGGGTGCAGGTGAACCGCAGCCCCGCGGCATACCAGCGCTCGGCCCGCGACGGGGCATCGGAATTCATGATCGACGATTCTTCGGCCATCTTCGAGCCATCACCTTTCGTATCAGCAACCCGGCCGCGGCCTCCGCCCGGCGTGCCTCGGGTGCCGCCCACGGCCCCATCATAGCCCCGCCTTGATGGCCATGAGCGGGTCCTGGCCCGGTTCGGCCAGCAGGCAGCCGATATGGCCGGCCACGCATTCGGCCAGGGCGCGCAGGTCGTAGCCGCCTTCCAGGCAGGAGATGAGGTTGCCGTCGCAGTGATGGGCGGCCAGTTGCATCAGGCGGCGGGTGAGGCGGTCGAAGCCGGCGGCGGTGAGCATCAGGTGGGCCAGCGGATCGTGCTCGCCGGCGTCGAAGCCGGCGCTGAGGAGGATGAACTGCGGCTGGAAGGCATCGATCGCCGGCACCACGCGCAGTTCGAAGAGGGCCTGGTAGACATCATCACCGGCCCCGGGCTCGATGGGCTGGTTGAGCGTGTAGCCCTTGCCCGGGCCCCGGCCCCGCTCCCAGGCGAAGCCGGTGCCGGGATAGAGGAAGCTGGGATGCTCGTGGAGGCTGATGAAGAGCACCTGGGCGCGGTCTTCGAAGATGTGTTGCGTGCCGTTGCCGTGGTGGACGTCGAAATCGACGATCGCCACCCGCTTCAGGCCGTAGCGTTGCAGCAGGTACTCGGCGGCGATGGCGACGTTGTTGAGCAGGCAGAAGCCCATCGAGGCGTCGCGCTCGGCGTGGTGGCCCGGGGGACGCAGGGCGCAGAAGGCGTTGTCCACCCGCCCCTGCATGACCGCATCCACCGCGGCGAGGGCGCCGCCGGCGGCCAGCAGGGCCACCTCGTAGCTGTCTGCGCAGATGGCCGAATCGGCCACGTCGATGAACCGCGACCCGCGCCGGCAGGCCGAGCGGATGCGCCCAAGGTAGCCCGCATCGTGCACGGCCAGAACCCATTGCGAAGGCGCCGGGGTCGCCGGCAGGTGGACCAGCCGTTCCCACAGGCCATCGCGATGCAGCCGCTGGAGGATGGCCTGGAGTCGCTGGGGTCGCTCGGGATGGGCCGCGCCGGTGTGGTGGTCCAGGAACCGCGGATCGTAGACCAGTCCGGTGGACATCACCGATGATTATGCCCGCGGTCGTGGATCGAGGCGAGCGCAGCGCACCGGGCCCCCCGGCCACTTGCCGGTCAAGTCGCCCGGCGTTCGGCAAACCACTGGTGGACAAGCGGTCCGTGGCGCCTGGGGCAAACTTGCCCGACGCGAGGCAGGGGGGCATGGACGACATCGGCAAGGGCCTTGACTGTGGCCGTGAGGCGGTTTTATGATCTGGCAGTGGACATGCTCACTCCCCCAGATGCGCTGCAACGGTGCGAATGCCCGGCGGGCGGGTCGGGCATGGAATGACCAGCCCCGACACTGATAGAATGGACCGGAGGTGAAAGCCTGCCGTGGCCCTGTGCCACGGCGCCTGCCGCGGGCTGCATGGTGTCCCGCGGCCGGTGCGACGGCCTGCCGCCGATGGCGGGTCGATACCTAGGCGCGGCCGGGCGCAAACCGCCCCGCCCATGATGAGGAGTGTGCTTCATGGCCAGAAGCAAAGACTGCTGGGGGATCGAAGTCGGCGCCAATGCCATCAAGGCCATGCGCCTGGTCCGCGAAGGCGGCCAGGTGCGGCTTGCCGAGTTCGACGTATTGCCTTTCAAGCGCGTGCTGACCAGCCCGGACGTGGACGTCGATGATGAGATTCAGGTCAACCTCGACCGTTTCATGCAGCGGCACGATCTGACGCGCAGCACGGTGGTGGTCTCGGCGCCCGGTCACAGCGGCTTTGCCCGGTTTGCCAAGCTGCCGCCGGTCGAGCCGCGCAAGGTTCCGGCGATCGTCGAGTACGAGGCGGTGCAGCAGATTCCCTTCCCCATCGAGCAGGTCGAGTGGGATTACCAGGTCTTCCAGCAGGAGGACTCGCCCGAGGTCGAGGTGGGCATCTTCGCCATCACCCGGGACAAGATCGCGGCGATGCTGGCCAACTACCAGGCGGTGGGGATGCGTGTCGATGGGCTGACGCTTTCGCCGCTGGCGGTCTACAACGCGCTGGCCTACGACCGGCGTCTGGATGCCGGAGATGCCACGGGCGTGGTGCTGCTGGACATCGGCTCCAGCAGCACGGACGTGATCGTGGTCGAGTCCGGGGGCATCTGGCTTCGGACGATGCCCATCGGCGGCCATAGCTTCACCGAGGCGCTGATGCGGGCGTTCAAGCTCGGTTACGCCAAGGCCGAGAAGCTCAAGCGAGAGGCGGGCACGAGCAAGTACGCGCGGCAGATCTTCCAGGCGATGCGGCCGGTGTTCGCCGACTTCGTCCAGGAGCTCCAGAAGTCGCTGGGCTACTACCGCAGCCTCAACCGCGAGGCGGAGCTGACCCGGGTGATCGGGATGGGCTCGACCTTCCGCCTGCCGGGGCTTCAGAAGTTCCTCAAGCAGCAGCTCCAGATGGAGGTCGAGCGGCTGGACGGCTTCGAGCGTCTGACCCCCCCGGACAAGCAGGAGGCCGAGTTCGCCGAGTCGAGCATGAACATGGCCACGGCCTACGGCCTGGCCCTTCAGGGGCTGGAGCTGGAGAGCGTCAGTGCCAATATCCTGCCGCCGCAGGTGGTTCGCCAGCGCATCTGGCGGGCCAAGCAGCCCTGGATGGCGGTGGCGGCGGCCCTGATGCTCGTGGCCGCGGGCGTGGGCTTTATCAACCTCAAGGCCAACGAAGCCGAGTTCGAGCGCAGCATGAGAGCGGCGCCCGAGATCGCCGGCGTGCAGGAGCAATCCGTCCGCGCCTATGTGCAGGGCGTGCTCGATGAACTGGACTCGCTTCAGCAGGACCTGCAGAGCAAGCAGGCCGAGGATCCACGGCCGCGGATCGACATGCTCCTGAGCGTGGCCGACTACGCCGACATGTGGCCGCTGATTTTTCATGACATCGACCGGGCCGTGCAGGCCCGACTGGACGAGCAGGAGCGCGACCTTCGCAGCCACGAGTACTGGGAGCAGATTCCACCCGAACAGCGCAATCGTCTGGTGATTACCGGCTGGCGGGCCACCTACCTGCCCCCCGAGCCGGCCGGGGTCGGCGATCGGTCCGGGCAAGCCGCCGCCGGCGATTTCGACCCGGGCCGGGAGGCCGACTTCGACGCCGAAGCGCCCGTTGAGCAGGAGGCCGGCCGTTTCGAGATCACCTTCACCGGCTTCCACGTGCCGCCTCAGGATGCGACGGCCGCCGCGCGCATCCGTCCGGTCGAGGAATTGTTCTACGAGCTTCGCCGCATCTCCGCGCAGGAGCGCAATGCAAGGGAGGAGGGCAGCCGGCCCTATCGGCCGGACATGGACGCCTCCGGGCGCATCTCGGTCGAACGGTTTGACGATTTCGATGGCACCCCCGGTGCCTGGCGGCGGCTGATGGGACTGGGCGAGGCCCGCGATGCCCAGGCCCGCCCGAGGCGTCAGGAGGACTGGGGTGAGCGGCGCGGGCGCGGCGATGAACGGGTCTGGGAGATGGATGAAGGCTGGGACCGCAACCGCGACCGCGAGGCTCGGGAGGATGAGCGGCCGCCGGCACCGCTGCTGCCGCAGTGGCCGACGATCGATGGCGCCAGCCCGGACAATCCCATCACCGTCGCCCGCTTCGAATTGACCTGGGAGTTGAAGGTACTGGGACCGCGGAAGGTGCGTGAGAACCGCGCCCGCGCGGGGGCCGACGCCGAGGGTGTGCAACAGGTGAGGGCCGCACAATGAACTGGATCAGACACAACCCCATCACCGTTCTGGCGGCTGTCGGCGTCGTGGCGTCGCTGGCCCTGCTGGTGCTGCTGATGCAGCAGCGTCCGAAGGTGGTCTCGAAGATGGAGCAGGAGCCGCGCACCTTCATCGAGCGCGCCCAGCGCCTCGCGGCCACGCCCGTGACCCTGCCTGGACCGGAGCCGGATTCGCCCCCGGTGCAGATGCAGACCGTCCCCACACGGGAGTTGATCTCCATCCTGACCGACATCTATGGCAAGGGCGGGCTCGAGGCGCTGCGGATGGAGACCAGCCTCACCGCGATCAATCGCGTGGCCGATCGCCGGTTGGTTTTGGAAGACCTGGATGCGGGCATGAACGAGCAGCAGATGCTCGAGCGTTTCCTGGACGGTGACCCCGACCTGACGCAGGATTTGATCGACTCATTCCTCAGCGGTGCACGCAATGCGGGCGCCGGCCGCCACGACCGCATCCATCCGCATCTGTTCCCCGCCGCGCGGGAGGGCCGGCCACTGGAAGTGGTGTTGGCCGAGGCCGAAGAGGAGATCCGCAGCACCCTGCGGGCCATGCTCGGTCGCGGCTCCGGGCGCTGGCACGGGCTGCGTGCCGGCCCGGGCCTCGATGAGGAGCAGCGCCAGGCCATTCTGGATGAGACCCGCCGCCAGTTCCTGCGGGAAAAGGGCATCACCGACCCGCGCGAGGGCGAAAGCCCCGAAGCGCAGTTGACCAGCGAGGAGCGGCGGGAACTGCGCGGCCGCCAGAGCCGGCACCTGCGCAAGGAAATCCAGGAGCGGGCTGAGCAACTGGGCGTCTATGCCCAGACCTCGTCCCAGCCGGCCGAGACCTACCCCTTCGAGTTGCCCGACTGGTTCCGCGAGCGGCGGCCCCAGACGCTGGCCGAAGCCTGGCGACTCCAGCACGACCTGTGGATATACCAGGACCTGGTCACCGCCATCCACCGGGCCAACAAACTGGACGATGCCGACAATGACCTCACCAGGCAGCCGGTCAAGCGGCTGATCCGGATGCGCGTGCTGCCGGGCTACGTCGGTGCGGGCGGCCCTTCCGGCGTGCTCGAAGGCGACAGGGGCCGGGACCGGACGGCCGGCCGTGATCAGCGATGGGAAGGCGGGTTCGAAACCGGGCGTGATGCTGCCGCACGGGGGTTTCCCGCGGCCGATGCCGGGGATGAGCGCGACGCCCCGTTGCGCCTGCCGGTGGACTTTTCATTGACGCCCACCGGCCGTGTCACCGCCGGCCCGGTGCCGGCCGGTAACGACATGGGCTACGGCGGGCGCAACGGCGGCGGTGAACGGGTGATCAACCCGCTGTACCTGGTGCGGCACGCGGAGTTGTCGCTGATCGTGGATCAACGGCAATTGCCGGCACTGCTGCGGGCGATCGATGAGACGAACCTGATGACGATCCTGAGCAGCAACATGCGGGCGGTGGACCCCTACGACCACCTGGCCCAGGGCTACTGGTACGGCGAAGAGGGCGAGCTGGTGCGGCTGGACATGGTGATCGAGTCGCTGTGGCTGCGAAGCTGGCTGGCGCCGGGGCCGGACCCGCGCGAGCATGGCGGGCTGATGCCGTCGAGCGTGCGCCGGGAGATCGGCATCGCCCCGCGGCCCGATCGCGATGATGATGCCCGCGATGCGCCGCGCTTCCCCGATGAGCAGTTCCGTGACCGCCGTGGGCGTGAGGATGAGTTCTGGGATGAAGCATACTAGGGTACTGCAACCTGGAGAGTCTGAGCCATGAAATTCAAAAAGGCCACATTCCTCGATCAGCACATCGAGAAGATCGTTATGGCGGTTGCCGTGCTGTTCGCCCTGATCGTGGTTGTCGCGTTCGTCCTGGTGCCCTACCGCGCGGAGGTGCCGGGAGTGGGCGACGTCAGGCCAGGACAGGTCGGCTCGAAGGTCGCCGAGCGGGTCCATCAGCTCAGGCAGCCGCGGGAGCGTATCCCCGAGACATCCGAACAGAGGCACCTGGACAGGCTGAGCACCGTGCTCGGTCAGGACCTGAGGATCCCCCAACGCCTCGTCGGAACTGTCCTTGGCCGGCCCATGATCGAGCCGCTGGACCCGATGCCGCTGGAGCCGCAGCGTTACCGTCTGGCCACGCCCGTGGCGCCGCGGGTGCTGCACGGCCGGCCCGCCTACCACTACATGTCCTCGCTGGACGAGGACCAGGCCGATCTCGAGCAGCGCCTGGTGAGCCACATCGGCGGGAGAGGCGATTTCCGTGCGGTGCACCTGGTCGGGGCATGGGACGCCGCCCGGTGGGTCGAGGCCCTGGAGGAGCGGGATGTGCCCGACGGCTACGCCCCCGTGCCCGAAAGGTTGCGAAGCCGCGTGCTGCTGACCGACCCCAGGACCGAGCGCGAGCAGCCCATCGTTGTGGACGTCGCCGTCGAGCGCGAACGGTTCGATCCGGACAGCGACCGGTGGGTTGATCGGCAGGTCATCGACAGGGTGCCGGTAAATCCCGAGGCCGACTTCCGCGACCGTCCGCGGCAGGAGGAAACGCTCAGCGACCTGCGCGAGGCCCTGGCCCGTGCCCAGGCGATGATCCGCATCGCCCCATTCATCCCGGTGGCTTATCAGTGGCCCGGGGGGATGATGGACATGACCCCGCAGCAGGCGATCGAACTTCGGCAGATCGACAATAGGATCGAGGAGATCCGCGCCGAAGCGAGGCGACTGGCCCAGCGCGGCCGTAACCAGGGTGAGATCCAGCGGCTTCAGGATCAGCTCGATGAGCAGGTGGAGCGTTACAACGCGATCATCGAGGACTTTCGCAGCGTGCCTGCCCCGTCTGAACGCGCGATGCGGGCGATGGATCAGGAGTTTCCTCGCCCGCAACGGATGAGGGAGCGACGCCATGTGCCCAGGGAGAGGCAAAGGTGGGATGGTCCCGGCCACTGGGATGAGGGCGATGAGCCCCGACCGGAGCTGGAAGGCTGGGAAGGGGCTCGTAATCCGCGGATGCCCCAGCCTCAGCGCGAGGCGACCCGCGGCGGGGCGCAGATGCAGCCGGTCGCGGCCGCGGCGCCGGGGGCGCACTCGGCGCTGGCCAGCCCCCTGGAGCGGGTGCAGTGGGCCCAGCGCGGGGAGTTTGACCGCCGCCGGTTCGAGGAAGAAGAAGGGTGGTGGGATGAGGCCGATGACTGGCGGCCCGAGCAGGAGCCCCGGAGGCAGCCGCAGCAGCCGCAGCAGCGCGTTGAGGAACTGCGCCCCGGCGTGCCCATGCGGCAACTCATCGCCGAACCGATCCTCGCTCCGATCGAAGAGGAGCAGATCGACCCGCAAGAAGGGATGATCGAACTGTGGGCCCACGATGCCACCGCCCGGCCCGGGCAGCGCTATCGCTACCGGCTGGTGGTTCACGTGCTCAACCCCTTCTTCGATCAGGCCGAAGCCCTGCACGAGGAGCAGAAGGACCTGGCCGGGCAGTTGACCATCGCTTCCGAGCCCAGCGCGTGGGCTGAGGTCGAGCTCGAACCGGCGCACTACTACTTCCTGGCCGGTGCCTCGGGCCGGCAGGCCACGTTCGAGATCTGGCACTTGATGCAGCGGCGCTGGCACAGCCACGAGTTCCGTTCCGCGGCGGGCGACCCGGTGGGCGGCCAGGCCGAGGTCGCCGAGGGCCGACTCGAGCTGCGCATGCCCGTGCTCCTGGTCGACGTGCTGACCGCCAGCGAGGCGCAGGCCATCCTGGTGGACACGCGGGATCAGCAGGTGATGGTCCGGGACGCCTCACGTGACCGGGAAGATGCCCGCCGCATTCGCCTGAAGAAACTCAGCCGCGCCTGGGAGGCGATGGAGCCCGAGCGGCAGGATGCGGATCGGAGATGACCGGCTGCGCCCCGCCGGCCGCCTGCGCTGCGTTGTGATGGTCCGTCCCGGCGGCCGCCCCGTTCTCGGCCGCGCGTGCGACCGCCAACGACGGTTTCCACGCGTATGGCACCGATCGACCTGGTGCCGCCCATCGGTTCCCGTGATGTCGGTTCCCACCGAGGTGTGAGGCTGCCTGCGGGCGCTTGAATCGGGGCCTTGTGGCGGTTACGCTTCTGGTCCTGCGGGCACCCCGACCGGGTCCCGAGCCGGCCCCCGGCCCAGGTGCCGCACAGGCCGTGCCCAGTTGCGGCTGCGCCTTGCAGTGGTGGTGTGAAGGCGGGGGCCAACGGGTGTTGAGACCGGGTGATGGGGGCGGTCAGGTTGACTGAGGTCCCGAAGGATGCGGGCCGTCACCGCAGGGCCGTGGCGGCCTGTTGCCATACACGGTCGCTCCCGGCCGGCCGCACCCGGCGCTTCGCCTTGCGGAGGCTTCGTGGACGGTGCCCCGCGCCTGCGGCCCGGCGACCGTGCCGCCGGTGGCAATAGCGCCGAGTTGAGGGTCGTTGGACGGTGAGCCGCCTTCGTCAGGGCCGAGGCCGCCCCACTTTCCCCGCCCCGGCCCCCACGCCCTTGCGGTACGCCCGGCACCTTCGCAGTGTCGGCCCTGAAGTGTCGGCGACGGGGTCCGTCGTGGCACGATGGTATGGTCCAACCGGCCCGTGCAGCGTCCGCTGCGGGCTTGAGAGAGAGGTTCATGCCCCCGACCAACAAGGTTCTCATCCGTGCGACCAACGTCGAGCGCGCCTACCCCACGGGGCATGATGTGGTCTACGCGCTTCGCAGCATCGACCTGGAGATCTACCAGGGCGAATACCTGTCGCTGATGGGGCCCTCCGGGTCGGGCAAGACCACCTTCTTCAACATGATCGGGGCCCTGGACTTTCCCACCGCGGGGACGGTCGAGATCGGCGGGCGCAACCTCCAGCAGCTCAAGCCGGCGGAACTGGCGTACCTGCGGTGCGTCAACATCGGCTACATCTTTCAGAACTACAACCTCATCGAGGTTTTCAGCGCCCTGTGGAACGTGATGCTGCCGATGCGGCTGCTGGGCATGAGCGATGCCGATGCCCGCGACAAGGCCGCCAGGCTGCTGGGGGAGGTGGGCCTGGGCCACCGCATCCACCACCTGCCCGGCGAACTGAGCGGCGGCCAGCAGCAGCGTACCGCCATCGCCCGGGCGCTGGCCAACGACCCCAGCCTCGTGCTGGCCGATGAGCCCACGGGCAACCTCGATTCCAAGACCGGCCTGGCCATCGTGCAACTGCTCAGCGAGCTGAGCGACCGCAAGGGGGTGACGGTGGTCTCGGCCACGCACGATCACCGGATGCTGGACGTGTCCGACCGGGTGGTGTACCTGCGCAGCGGCGAGGTCGAGCACATCGTCTCGCGCGAGGATTTGAAGATCGAGATCGGCTCGATCGACGACTGACCCCGCCGCGCACGCTCCACGGGCGCAGCGCAACGGCGATGAGGAAAGGGCTTGCATGAACGGGTCCAGGCTGGCCACCATTCTGCTGGGCGTGGTGCTCATCGCGATCATCACGCCCCTGAGCCAGTTTCTGACGATCAAGACGCTCAACGTCGACATCGAGACCGCCTCGCCGGTGGGCTGGGCGGTGGGTGTGGTCCTCAGCCTGGTGCTGGCACTGGCGGCGGTGCGGTTGATCTCGGCCTCGCGGCTGGTGTGCGCCGGCAACGTGGTGGTGCTCTACTGCATGCTCACCATCGCCGCGCCGGTGATGAACGTGGGCCTGGTGCGGCACGTGTTCCTGGAGTGGTGGGTGGCCCCGCAGGAGTACGTGCTCAACGGCACCAACACCTATTACACCCTCTACACCGCCCGTGATGCGCGCTGGAACCCCTCGCCCCCGACCCCGGTGGCCACCGCATGGCACGAGGGCCACCGGCTGCTGCGCGAGCTGGATGACGCCGCCGCCCGCGGCGAGCGGGCGCGGGCGGTGGATACGATGCAGGCCGCGGTGCGAAGCCATGCCTCGAGACTGAGGCGCGAAGCGGCCGCGGCTGAGGCCGAGGCCGCCGCCGAGGCCGCCCGGCAGGAAGCCGCCGAGGCCAACGGCCCCACAGAGGATGGCGACGAAGATGCGGATGAGCCCGAGCCCGACCCCGAGCTGGCCGCGACCATGGCCGAACGTGAGCAGGCGATCCGGGAGGCCATCGAGCAGGACCGCCGCACCATTGCCATGCACCTGCCCCACCTGGGCGTGGATGAGGCCGCCAGCCTCCGCGCGGTGGTCGAGGGCGACCGCTTCACCCGCGAGGCGGCGGCGCTGCTGAACCTCGAGACCGAGGCGATCGACCAGCGCCAGGATGAGGCCCAGGGCCAGAGCACCGATGCCCGCCGGCGCCTTGAGGTGGTGCTGCGGTACTTCCAGGAGGTCCACATCAGCCAGGCGCAGCCGCGACGCGATGCCTGGGGCTACAGCGACCGGATGCGCATCGAGCGCGACCAGGAGCGGCGCGAGAGCCGCGACCCGGACCAACTGGCCCATCAGTTGCGCATGATCGACCTGCTCGACGGCCCGGTGGGCGAGGTGGTGGCCGGGACGCTGGTGGTCGATGTGCCCGAGTACGAGCCGGTGCGCGAGGCGATGCGGACCCATTACGCCGACGCGGCCCGAGAGCGCCCGCTGGCCAGCACCTTCGAGGTGCTGCGCATCGATGCGGGGCTGATGTCGGAGGATGACCAGCGCCGGCTTCGCGGGGTGCTTCAGCAGGGCAACCTCGAACGCTATGGGCAGTTGACGTGGGATGACTACTGGTTCATCCGCGCCAGCCTGATCTTCCGCAAGTCGCGCGATGAGCGTCCTGACGTGTTCGCAGCGCGGTCCGACCGCCTGGCCGACCAGCCGGCGGAGGACCTGAGCAGCTTCCGCAGATCGGTATGGGCCGACAGCGAGGCCCGCGCCGCCGCCCGCCGCCAGAGCACGGGCCAGCGGGTGCGCGAGGTGATGGGCGAGATTCCATGGCATGTGTGGGCCGGGCCGATGCTGCGCTGGGGCGTGCTGCTGACGGTGCTGTTTCTGCTGCTGATGTGCCTGGCCGAGTGGCTGCGGCGAAAGTGGATCGAGCGTGAGAACCTGGCCTTCCCCCTGGTCGAGGTCGCCGACCACATCATCCGCCACGACCAGCGGCTGGAGGAGGCCGAGGACCCGCGCCGGCCTCAGCCGCGCCTGGGCATGTTCAACCCCTACTTCCTGGTCGGGGCGCTGGTGGGCTTCGGCTGGGTGTTCCTCGAGGCGATGTGGCACTACGGCCTGATGCGCCAGCAGATGACCACGTCGCTGAACATCTCCGACAACTTCTTCACCACCGGCGTCTTCCAGGAACTGGGCCGGGTGGCGCTGGTGATCTCGCCGATCGTGGTGGGCATCGCGTTCCTGGTGAGCCTGGAGATCAGCTTCTCGGTGTGGGTGATCTTCTGGCTCTACAGCGCGCTGGTGCTGCTGATCAACACCTCGGTGCCGGGCGAAGCGCTGGTCGAGCACGGCTACGTGGGCTGGGGAGGTGGCCGGTTCTTCCCCTTCGAGATGGAGCAGTTGCTGGGCGCGTGCGTGGCGCTGACGGCGTTGACGCTGTTCAAGGCCTGGCGCTCGCGGCAGGCGGCGGGGGCCGATGCGGGGCTGGGCACCTACGTGCCTCGCTCGGTGACGATGATCGGGCTGATCGGCCTGCCGCTTGTGGCCCTGGCGCTTTTGTACGACTACGGCATCACCAACGTGCTGTTCATGGCGCTGATGGGCGCGTTCATGCTGGCGCAGGTGATCGCCATGGCCCGCGCCCGTGCCGAGACGGGGCTGCACACCCACCACGTGTCGTATGAGTTCACCCGCCTGCCCATCATCTTCGGCGCCACCGGCTGGACGGGGGGGAAGGTCTATGCGCTGTTCTCGCAGATCGTGTTCCTGCCCATCACCCTGCTGGGTCGGCTCTTGCCGCAGCAGCTTGAGAACCTCGAGCTGGCCCGCCGCAACAACGTGCACTACCGCACGATCGCCGTGGCGACGCTGGCGGCGTTCCTGACGGCGATCGCCGTGGGCATGGTCACCTACCTGGTGATGGGCTACTACATCGGCTCGGACTTCTGGGGGGCGGAGACCCACGGCACGCTCAGCGACCGCCAGCCCTACGGCCTGGCGGCGTACTCGACCTGGGTCAGCCACTTCCTGGGCGAGCCGGGCCTGGACAAGTGGACGCGGCCGCACCCGCTGCGGATCGGGGCGATGGTGGCCGGGTTCGGCATTTTCCTGGGCCTGGCGTGGCTGCGGGGCCGGTTCCTGGGCTTCCCCCTGCACCCGATGGGCTACTTCCTGATCCTGGCGTGCATCTCCTACGATTGGAGCACGCCCTACCACAAGCGCGACGCGGACCTGCCCAACGATGCCTCGCTGCTGTGGGGCAGCGTGCTGGTGGCATGGCTGTGCAAGAAGTTGATTATCAAGTACGGGGGGATGACAATGTATAAGAAGGCCAAACCGATCTTCATCGGCCTGATCGTCGGATCGGTTTTCTGCGTCTTCGCCCTGAACATGCTCGACCTGGGCCTCTCGCTGGCGGTCTTCGAGGCCGAGACCGATGCCGCGGAGTGGATCCAGCGGATCGTCGAGGTCGAACCCTTTAGCCCGAGGGTGTACTGATGCAAACGCCCAGAACCCCGACCTGCCTGCTGGTGGCGGTCGTGGCCGTGCTCACGACCGTCGCGGGCCTCGACGCCGCCCCCGTCGCCGAGCGCCGCGCCCGCGCGCTGGATGCGTCCACGCGAGATGCGCTATCCCGGATGCACGCCCTGGACGTGCGCAACCTCGAGCGCCTCACCGTACTCACCGGCCCGCGGAACCTGCGGCGGGTGAGCGAGGCGATTCTCCAGCAGCCCTACATCGTTGACCCCGATGGGCAGAAGCGCTTCATCCTCGGCGATGAGCGCGACATCGAGGTCGAGGGCGGCCTGCGCGGCGATGTGCGCTTCGAAGTCGATGATCGGGGCGAGGGCCGTTTCGTCTTTGTCTCCCACGGTGAAGACGGCGCTGAGCAGCGCCGTGAGGATGTCGTGCGCGCCTATCGCGACTCTCTGGCCGTCTCGGCGCGTCGGGCCGAGCACATCGACGCCGAACACCGCTCGCCCATCCACCGCTGGCTGGCCGCCCAGCTTGGCGATGGGCAGCGCTACCCGGGCCTGGAGTACATCGGCTCGCTCAAGGGCCGGGCGCCGGCCCCGGTGACGGTGGACAACCGCCACCGGCGCGCCGCTGAAGCCGAGCCGGGACCGATGCTCACCGTGGGCGAGCACCAGTGGGCCATCTCGCCGCTGTGGCCTAACGGTGCGATGCCGGCCCTGGCGCCGAAGGGGGGCATCGAGGGCCACCTGATCTACGTCGGTGATGCGGAGCTGACCGACTTCGATGGCCTCGAGGTCGAGGGGGCGATCGCGCTGATGGAGTTCGACGGCGGCCGCAACTACGAGGACCTGTTCGCCTACGGCGCGCGGGCGGTGATCGTGCTCGACAGCCCCGAGGATGGCCGGGCCGACCGGGTGTCGCGACAGAGCGCAGAGGGCCTGTTTCACAACACGCCGGTGCCCGCGCCGCGGTTCTACATCAGCCGTCGGGAATTGAGGCGGGTGCAGGAAGCCGGCGGCCCGGACCTTCGCCGGCTGGCCGTCGAAGCCCAGCAGCACCGCCCGCAGGATGATGGCGATGGCCAGGCCCACCACCCCGGCCGCGGACCCGCCGCCCAGGTCCATGGGGGCCACGTGTGGGAACGGCGGCCGTTCGAGGCGATGTTCTACCACCTGCCGCCGACCGACCCGGTCGCGATCGAGATCGCGCCGGAAGAACTGGCCCGCCGCATCGCCCGCCAGTTCAACACCGAGGTGCGTCAACTGGCGGTGGAGAATCCAGATGTGAACCTGGCCGACCTCGAGCCGGGCACCACGCTTCGCCTGCCCAACGGCGACCAGACCTACACGGTGGCCGAAAACGATCTGCTCGACCGCATCGCCCGTGAATTCGGCATCGCGGATGCCGAGGAGATTCTCGATCTCAACGGCCTGGAGGAGGGGCAGCCGCTGCCTGCCGGCGAGTTGCGGATTCCCAACCTGCGCCAGACGCTGTTCGTGGCCGTGCCCATCGATGCGGTCAGCGTGGCGCCCGATGAGCCGCACGGGGCCAAGACCGCGGCGAACCTGGCGGTGCTGCTCCAGACGCTGAAGAAGCTGACCGAGCCCGACAGCGCCGGTCTGCCGGTGGTTCGCCGAAAGCCCATGGTCATCGGACTGCTCGATGCCGAGTACCTCGGCGGCCACAGCAGCCGCGCCTTCGCCGAGTATGCCCTGCGGATGGACGGCCATCTCGGCACGCGCGATGAGGAAGAGCCGTTTCCCTGGTTTGCGTTCATCCTGGGCGTCCTGATCGCGGCGGGCCTGGGCTTCGGCCTGGCGTGGATGCTCGCGGGAGGCGATCCGGACAAGCCCAACCCCGCCCGGCCGCGACTCATCGCGGGCCTGATCACCGCCATCTGCTTCTCCCCCGTGGGTGGCCTGGCGGTGTGGGCGGGCACGCAGCGCGGCCACCTGCTGGGCGAGCTCGAGCCCGAGCAGCGCCTGGCCTATTACGAGCAGATCGACGCCTGGGTGGAGGACCCGGAGGAAAACCACCTCGATGATGTGGTGGCGCAGTGGTTTGCCGAGGAATGGCTGTGGCGCCGGATCGAGTCGGCCCGGACGGTGTCGGCCGACTACGCGGCCACCCTCGGGCGCGAGCAGGCCAACCTCGAGCGCGGCACCGAGGCCTTTCGCGAACTGGGCCGGCGCATCGCCGAGGCCGAGGCGTTAACCCTCGAGATCGCCGACCTGCGCGATGATGCGCTGCTGGCACGCGGGCTGACCTGGCCGCAACGCGTCCAGCGGCTGTGGGACAAGCTCGAGAGGCTGGAGGCCGAGAACGAACTGCCCACGCCCGACCTGGCCCTGGACCGCTTCCGCCAGCGCCTGGACCTGGAGGTGGCCGATGAGCGGCTGCTGGGCAGCTACCGCCGCAACAACCGCCGGATCATCCGCGACCTGGTGGCGCAGCTTCAGCCGCGGGCCGATGTCGACGCCCCCGGTGAACGCTTCGGCCGGCCGACGCTGGGCTGGTGGCTGGCGCTGAGCGATGGGTCCAGTTCGCTGGGGCTGGCGCTGAGCCAGCCGCACTTCCAGGCCCAGCCGCCGGCCGCTTCCAGTACAACCTACACCGAGGGCCTTGCGAGGCGGATGAGGACGCTGGTGGCCTACGCCACCAGCCGGGCCCAGTGGGGGCGCGACTGGCTGTTTGTCGGTGGCGAGGAAGATGTGCTGCGCCACCCCCACCGGCCGGCGGCGCAGCCGGTGGTCTACGCCGATTTCTGGGCCCAGGCCAACGTCGGCCTGCTGCCGCTGGGCACGGTGGATGACCTGCGGCTGAGGTTGGATACGCCCCGCGACGTGCCGCGCCATACCGACTACGACAACCTCGCCCGGCTCGGCCGCACCGCCGCGATGCTGATGATGGCGGGGCTGGAAAACCCCTCCGACTCACCGCCCCCCTCCGATATGAGCCGGCCCAACTTCGGCCAGCTCAGCGGCCGGGTGCTTCAGTTCAGCGCCCGCTCGGGCATCGATGCCCAGGAGCCGGTCGAGGATGTGCTGGTCTACTACCCCGCCGTGCGCGATAGCCCACCGGCGGCGGAGCAGTTCAACTCGGCCACGTTCCGCGGCGGGCGCCGCGGTGTGATGGCCATGTCGCGCCTCAACGGCGGCTACGATCTGCCCGTCGAGTCGCTGCGGTTCTTCGGGACCGTGTCCAACGACCTGTTCACCTACCGGCTCGACCGCGACCGCGCGGTGATCGAGCGGGTGATGGATGAGGGGGTGATCGGCACCGAGCCGCAGAGCCCCAGCTTCCGGCTCGAGGACAACCGGCCCACACTCAAGGAAGTGGTGGTCACCGAGGTCTACCCGTGGGTGTTCTACCCCGGGCCCGACCCGATGAACTACAGCATCCTCGGCGGCACCGGACAGGAGGTTGAGATCGCCGACGCCGTGGTGCAGGGCCGGCCCAGCAACTACGGCTTCGACAACGCGATGCAGAAGTACGGGGAGACCGGCACCGATGCCAACATCCTCTACCTGCTGCCGGATCGCCGCGCCCGCGTGTCCGTGCGAAGCGGCACCAGCTACCTGATGCTGCTGACCGGTGAGATACTCACCGCCGAGCGCGCCCGCCGGCTCAGCGCCGAGCAGGGCCGGCGCATCGACCCGGCGCCCCGCGGGCGGGGCTTCCGCGTCGGGCCGCGGGACGATGGCGATCCCAACATCTTTCTCTCGCAGACCGTCCGCCACATCGTCGAGAACTGGTACGAGGTGGCCAGCCGCCGCCAGGGCCAGTACGCAGCGCGCAACCTGATCGACCATTCGGTGGATGAGGCCCTGGTGCGCGTGCGCGAACTGAAGCAGGAGGCCGACGCAGCGCTGGGCCGCGGCGACTATGCCGAGGCCCACGGCATCAACCGCGCCGCCTGGGGCAAGCTGGCCAAGGCCCAGCCGCGCGTGCTCCAACTCGGCCGCGAGGCCATCTTCAGCGCCATCATCCTCATGGGCCTGCTGGTGCCGGCGGCCTACTTCCTCGAGCGGCTGCTGATCGGCTCGACCACGGTGATGAAGCGCC
Source organism: Phycisphaeraceae bacterium (assembly GCA_003551485.1). Taxonomy (GTDB): domain Bacteria; phylum Planctomycetota; class Phycisphaerae; order Phycisphaerales; family Phycisphaeraceae; genus B1Sed10-187. The sequence continues at coordinate 18,838 of PUMS01000378.1, forward strand.
TGGCGGGCACCTCGATCATCTTCGCCCTGGGCATCGTCTTCCTCCAGTTCACCCACCCGGCGCTGCTGATCGCCGTCAGCCCGTTCATCGTGATCGTGGCCTTCATCATGATCCTGATGGCGCTGATCGTGCTGGGCATCTGCTACGGGCGTTTCGACGTGCTGGTGCGGCGGGCGCGGGCCGCGGCGGGTGAGGTCGAGAGCGAGGAGATCAGCCTCACCAGCTCGCTGGCCACCGCGCTGTCGCTGGGGGTGAGCAACCTCAAGAAACGGCCGATGCGCACGTTCCTGACGGCGCTGACGGTGTCGATCCTGACCTTCTCGATCATCACCTTCGTTTCGGTCTCGGGGCGCGATGCGCTGTTGCAGCAGCCGTTGAGCCTCGAGCGCGAGATCGAGGGCGAGGCGGTGGACCCGATCCCGCCGAAGTATCACGGCGTGCTGTTTCGTGAGTTCATGTGGGCGAACCTGCCGCGCACGTTCATCTCGGCGGTGCGCAGCGAGTTCGGCATCGATCACGACGTGACGGTGCGCGGTTTCTACGTCGAGGTTCAGGGCGGCAACAACTACGACCGCGACGGCCGCAATGAGGAGCCGGTCCGCCGCCTTGAGCGCCTCTACCAGGTGGGCGAGGGCGACAGCCTCGAGGCCATCGCCCAGCGCGAGCGGGTGGCGCTTCAGCGCCTGCTCGATGTCAACGAGATCGAGCTCGAGGGGGTCGTCGGCGAGGTGGCCGACCTGCCGGCGCGGCCGGATGACGACGATGAGGATGACGCGGGCGATGCCGATGGCGGCGACAGCAACCCCGACGCCGATGAGGCCGCGGCCCAAGCCGAGGCGCCGCAGCCGCAGCCGCAGCAGTTCGATGACCAGGCCATCGCCCAGCCGCGGTCGCCGATTCACGTGGGCCAGACGCTGATCATCCCCGCCGATGATGAGGGCTTCGTGGCCCTGGCCATCATGGGTTTTGAATACAACGAGCCGAACTTCACCGGCCTCAACGAGGCGGTCAGCAACCGCCAGTGGCTGGTCGACGACCCGGCCCATCCCTACCAGATCATCATCCCGCGGGAAGCCGCCGAACAGCTCGACATCCGGCCCGAGGACCTCTACATCGGCACCGAGCGCCAGATCGCCGACGGCACCGCCGAGCTGCGGCCCTGGGAAGACCTGCCTGAGGTCGAGCTTCGCAACATCCGCTGGCGGGTGGTGGGCATCCTCGACACGCCCGAGGCCGACCGCTACCGCGACCTGACCAGCCGCAGTCTGGCGATGGTCAACTGGCTGGCCAGCGGCTTCTCGCCCAACGTGGGCACCGGCGAGATGATCAACGAGGGCCCCAGCTACAGCCACTCCTGGCGGCGGCTGGTGATCGTGCCGATGGCCGTGGCCGAGCGGGTGGGTGTGCAGCCGCGATCGGTGGCCATCCGGCTCGACCCCGAGGTTCACGATCTGGAGCGTTTCCGCCGCGACATCGAGCTTCGCCTCAACCGCACCATGTTCGGCACGATCGACCCCGAGACCGGCCGCGTGGGGATGCTCACCACGCGGGCGCAGCAGTCGGTGGCGGGCCTGGCGCAGATCATCGTGCCGGTGCTGCTGTGCGTGCTGATCGTGCTCAACACGATGATGGGCGCGGTCGAGGAGCGAAAGGCCGAGGTGTCCATGCTCGGGGCCATCGGCCTCTCGCCCAGCCAGATTTCGTTCCTGCTGCTCAGTGAATCGACGGTGTTCTCGGTGCTGGGCATCGTCTTCGGCACGCTGGCGGGCCTGGCGTTCGCCTGGTTCGTGGTCGAGCAGCCGCTGGGGGTCGAGATGCTCTCGGACCTGAGCTTCAACTTCACCAGCGTGATCGCGATGCTGCTGGCGATGGCCACCGGCCTGGTGGTGCTGCTGGCGACGCTGCTGCCGGCGCGCAAGGCCGCAGCGCTGGCCGCGCCCAGCGGCATGGCGCGATGGGAACTGCCCGAGCCCGGCGACGATGGGCACATCCACTTCGAGCTGCCCTTCACGCTGACCCGCGGCAACGCGGTGGGCATGATGGCCTTCTTCCGACGCTTCCTCTACAACCACACCGAGCCGACCAGCGCCGACTTCAACTGCCGCCACATCACCACGGCGCTGCGCAGCGGCGATGAGGATGCGCTGGAAATCCGCTGCGACATGTGGCTGGCGCCCTACGACCTGGACGTGGCCCAGCGCCTGCTGATGAGGGTGGTGCCCACGAGCAACCAGGGCGTGTTCGCCGTGCACCTGGACCTGGAGCGCATCAGCGGCACCGAAGAGGCCTGGATGCGGACCAACTACGGCTTCCTGAACCTGGTGCGCCACCAGTTCCTGCTGTGGCGCAATCTCGATGATGCTTCCCGCTCGCGCTACATCCAGGAGGGCGCGGCGATCTACCGTGAGGCGATGAGCTGATCAATGGCCAAGCAAGCGGAACAGTTCTACGATGCCAAGTTCAGCATCGAGGCGATCCAGCACGAGCCGTATGAAGGCGGCTTCACCTGGCGCACCGTGCTGGGCGCGTTCTTCATCGCCTTCGTGATGCTGCCGGGCATCATCTTCATGGGCCTGATGATCGGCCAGGACATGGGCACGGCGGCCGACTGGGTGGTGATCATCCTCTTCGTCGAGCTGGCGCGGCGATCGTTCATCCAGCTCCGCAAGCAGGAACTCTACATCCTCAAATACACCGTCGGGCAGTTGACGCAGTTCGCCGGCGGGGTGGCGCTGGGCGGCGGGGTGTTCGCCTACCTCACCTTCAACCGCTACATGCGCAACAGTGAGGCCTTCGAGAACTTCGGCATCTCTCACGTCGTGCCCGACTGGTTCGCCCCCTACGGCGATGCGGCCTTCCAGCCGTTCACCCACCCGGTATGGCTGCCGGCGATCGCCGTGCTGGTGATGGGTCAGGTGCTGAGCAAGGTCACGCAGCTTTCGCTGGGTTTTCTTTCCTACAAGATGACCAGCGACGTCGAGAAGCTGCCCTTCCCCCTGGCCCCCATTCACGCCGAGGGCGCCATCGCCCTGGCCGAGACCAGCCAGGAGAAGAACAAGCGCGGCTACCGCCAGTACTGCTTCTCGATCGGCGTGATGCTCGGCGCGGTGTTCGGCATCTTCTACGTGGCCATCCCCACCATCACGCAGGCCTTCCTGGGCACGCCCATCACGCTGCTGCCCATTCCCTTCCTGGACCTGACCACCACCTTCGAGCGGTGGCTGCCCGGCGGCACGATCGGCATCGCGCTGAACATGGGGCTGCTGTTCACCGGCTTCGTGCTGCCGTGGCGGATCGTGGTGGGCATGTTCGTCACGGCGGTGGCCTTCCAGCTTGTGATCAACCCGCTGATCCTCCAGCCGCTGGACCTGCTGCCGACGTGGCGGCCGGGCAAGGATGCGATCCAGACGCACGTGGCAGCGACGCTGGACGTGTACCTGTCGCTGGGCATCGGCACGGCCTTCGCCGTGTTCTTCGTGGGCATGTGGAGCGTGATCGTGGCCTACCGCAGGTTCGCCCGCCAGCGCCGCGAGCAGCGCGAGGCGGCCCAAGCGACCCACTCGGATGCCGACGCCGAGGGCCGCACGGTGGTGCGCGATTTTGACAAGACCGAGATCGACCCTTCCGCCTTCTGGCGGCGCGACAAGCCGCGCGGCGATCCGCCCACCTGGCTGGCGATCGTGATCTGGGCCGCGGCGAGTGTGGGCTTTGTCGTTTTGGCCGACTACCTGGTCAACCAGGGGCTCGAGCCCCACGAGCGCTTCCCGATGTGGTGGCTGATCGCCTTCGCCTTCCTGTGGACGCCGCTGAACACCTACATCAACGCGCGGATGAGCGGCATCGCCGGGC
>PUMS01000308.1 GCA_003551485.1 Phycisphaeraceae bacterium
CGGCCGTGCCCGCGGCACGCCTTCGGATGTGCCCCGCCCCCGCTCCCCCCCGGCCCCCGGGGCCCTGCCGGGCAGCCGCCGCGGCGGTTTGCCCGACTCGAGAGGAGACCTCGTGGACGATCCCCTGCCGGTGCGACCGCAACGTCCACCGTCGACGCCATCAGCCTGCCCGCCGGCGACGTCGCAAGCCGCGCCGGGTGCGCTGCCGTCGCCGCAACCGAAGCCTAAGCCGCAACCGGCTGCGATGCCCGCACTTGCGCCCGACGTGCAGCCGGGCGGGCCCTCGCCGGCCGCATCGGCGCCCCAGGTGCATCTGGTGGCCATCGACCTCGATGGCACGCTGCTTCGCAGCGACAAGCGCCTGTCGCTGCGGTGTGTGACGGCGGTGTCCGAAGCCTGCCGGGCGGGGGTGCGTGTGGTGATCGCCTCGGCCCGGCCGCCTCGCTCGGTGCGCGAGATTCACCGGCTGCTGGGCCTGAACACGGTGCATATCAACTACAACGGCGCGCTGATCCACGACCCGCTTCAGGCACGCCACCTGTACCATCGGCCGCTGCCGGTGCCGCTGGCCCGGCAGGTGGTGGACATGGCGCGGGGGATGGACCCGTGGCTGGCGGTGAGTGTGGAGATACTCGACCGCTGGTACACCGACCGCGTGGTCGAGGACCTCGACACCGAGACCGCCCGCAGCTTCGAGCCGGACTACGTCGGCCCGCTGGAGGCGTTCCTCAACCGCCCGGTGACCAAGCTGATGCTGCTGGCGCCGCCGCAGCGGCTGGCCCCGGTGCGTTCAAGGATAAGCCGGCGTTTCGAGGGCCAGATCGGCGTGGCCTTTACCGATCCGCACCTGATCCAGGTCCACCACCCCGGCGTGTGCAAGGCACGGGCCCTTGCCCGGGTGGCGCAGCTCTACGGCATCGAGCGCGAGCACGTCATGGCCATCGGCGATGCGCCCAACGACTCCTCCATGCTGCGCTGGGCCGGCTGGGGCGTGGCGGTGGCCAACGCCTGGCCCGAGGCCCGCGCCGCCGCGGATGCGGTGGTGCCCAGCAACGATGAAGATGGCGTGGCCTGTGCGATCGAGAGATACGTTCTGAGCCGCGAAGCCGGGGCGTGAGGCGTTGAAGCCCTTCCATCCACCGGGCGCGCATCGGGACAGGCGAAAGTGCCACGTCCGCAGGGCCGGCGGAGGGCGTGGCCATCGTGGCTGGGGTCGCATGAGCAGGCCGTCGCGTCCGAAGTGTGGCTCCCGGTTCAGACGCCGCATACCCCCGGACTGGCCTCTGCGTGCTCGACCCGCCCCTTGATAAACCGGGGCGGATCGGGCATAATGGTGGGCATGTCCGGCCACCACGGCGCTGTACCGGAAGGCCACCGCTTCCGTCCACCCTCCGTACCGACCGAGGTGCGGTGCTGTCGCTGCGGCCGTGAGTATCAGAGCTACCTGATCCAGTGGGAGCAGGATGAACCCGTGGCACGTCCGCTGAGGACGGCGGTAGGCACCTGGCGCTGCCCGACGCCGGGTTGCGTCGGTCAGGGGTTCGGTCACGACATCGTCCCTACGGACCCGGAATACGTCGATGAGTTCGGGCGGGCCATGGGCGACGCCCCCGGGGCCATGGCCGAGCGGCCGGGGATGGGGGATGGTGGGTTTGCGGGAGTCGAGCCGGTAATGGATGGCGAAGATGGCCCCGAGTCGGCTGAGGTGTACGGGGCGTCGGACCTGTTCGACTACCGCGTCGGCCCGTTCGATGAGATGGACCACGATGGCTGGTGGGGTTGCTGCGTTCCCGAGTTCCTGCCGATGAAGGACCGCGACAGGGCCGTGGCCGGGGATGGGGACGGGGCCGAGCCGTCGGCTGCGTCCATCATCTGGCCGCTGCCGGAGTTCAACTCGCCGACCGATGCGCTTTTCGAGCTGTTCGACGATGAGCCCCACGGCCTGATCAACGCCGCCTACCTGCTCGATCTGGCCGACGCCATGGAAGCGGACGTGGATGGTGGTGGTGACCGCTTCGATGACGCCCGCTACCGCGATGATGATGATGACGATGTGCCGGGCTGAGGCGGGCCGGCCCCGGTGAGTGCGGGAGGGGCGAACTGTCCCATAGGCCGTCGTGACGCGGCGGATGCCGTCGTGGGTGGCCGGAGGCGTGACAGGGCCCGTGGGCTCACGATCCCGGCGGCAGGGATGCGTCCCCCTTGTCAGGGGATTGGTCGGCGGGGGTGCTGTCGTGGTCGGCCTCGATGGCCTGGAGCGCCTGATTCAACTGCTTCCAACTCTCATCCAGGCTCTGGGGAACCACGCGAATCTGGCCCAGGGCGGCCATGAAGTTCGTGTCCCCGTTCCAGCGCGGCACCACGTGCACGTGCAGGTGACCCGGCAGCCCCGCCCCGGCGCAGCGGCCGAGGTTCAGACCAATGTTGAACCCCTGCGGGGCGTAGGCAAGGCCCACCACCTGCTCGGCCAGCGTCATCAGTTCCATCAGGTGTGCCCGTGCCGGCGGGGCCATGTCCGGCAGGTCGGCCACGTGGGATGCCGGGGCCACCAGCAGGTGGCCGCTGGTGTAGGGAAAGCGGTTGAGCAGGATCATCCCCCGGGTGTCGCGCAGCAGCAGCAACCTCCGCCGCGCTTCGTCCGACCCCGGCGCCACCGCCGCGGCCTCGCACAGGAAACAGCCGGTTTCGGCCTGCATCGGGTCGCCCGCCTGCTCACCGCCCTGCGCCTGCTGCTGCGCGGCCATGGGCCGGTCGGGTTCGATGCCGCGGATGTACTGCATCCGCCACGGTGCCCACAGGTTCTCGTTGCCCATCCCCACAGCCTACCCGACCCGACCCCGCGCCGACAGGGGGGCGGGCCCAGAAACGGTTCCAGGGCCTGGTGAGGGCGGATGCACAAGGCGGGTCGAATCACCCTCACCCCCGAGCCCGCTCCCCGCGGGAGAGGTGAGAAAGCCCCGGCCGGCCCACTCGCGACAGGTGTCATGCACCGCCTTTGCGGGGCGGGCGGAGCGGGGTGCGGGCTTTCCCGCAAGGGGCGGGGGGAATATGCTTTGCGGTCTATGAGCAAGTACGACCCCGCCACCATCGAGAGCCGCTGGCAGGCCCACTGGGAGCAGCAGCGCAGCTTCGCCACACCCAACCCCGGCGACAAGGGCTTCGACCTGGACAAGCCCAAGTTCTACGTGCTGGACATGTTCCCCTACCCCTCGGGCGTGGGGCTGCACGTGGGGCATCCGCTGGGCTACATCGCCACCGACATCATCGCCCGGTACAAGCGGATGCGCGGGTTCAACGTCCTGCACCCGATCGGCTACGATGCCTTCGGCCTGCCCGCCGAGCAGTTCGCCGTCGAGCACGGGGTCCACCCGCGGGTGACCACCGATCAGAACATCGCCAACATGACCCGCCAGCTCAAGCGGCTGGGGCTCAGCTACGACTGGGACCGCTGCTTCGCCACCACCGACCCGGGCTACTACAAGTGGACGCAGTGGATATTCCTCCAGCTCTACAACGCCTGGTTCGACAGGGCGGCCAACGCCGCGCGGCCGATCGGCGAGCTGATCGCCGAGCTCGATAACGACAACCTCTACATCGGTCCCGACGGTGAACTGGTGCCCCACTTCGCCGAGGGCATCGAGGGCATCGGCGGCGTGCCCGCCGGCTGCCGGCGCTACTGCGAGCTCGACGCCGAGCAGCAGCGCGAGCTGATCGACAATCAACGCCTGGCCTACATCGACGAGGTGCCGGTCAACTGGTGCCCCGCCCTGGGCACCGTGCTGGCCAACGAGGAGGTGACCAACGAAGGCCGCAGCGAGCGTGGCAACTATCCCGTCTACCGCCGGCCGCTGCGGCAGTGGATGCTGCGCATCACCGCCTATGCCGACCGGCTGGAGCGCGACCTGGACCTGGTGCAGTGGCCTGAGTCGATCAAGCTGCTTCAGCGCAACTGGATCGGCCGCTCCGAGGGCGCTGAGGTGCAGTTCAGCGTCGATCACAGCCCCCACGCCATCGACGTATTCACCACCCGACCCGACACCCTCTTCGGCGCCACCTACATGGTGCTGGCGCCGGAGCATCGGCTCGTGTCGCGCATCGCCACCGCCGAGCACCGCGAGGCCGTCACCGCCTACCAGCGCCAGGCCGCAACCCGCACCGAGGTCGACCGCCAGGCCGATGCCCGCAAAAAGACCGGCGTGTTCACCGGCGCCTACGCCATCAACCCGGTCAACGGCAGGAAGATTCCCATCTGGATCGCCGACTACGTGCTCACCGGTTACGGCACCGGCGCGATCATGGCGGTGCCCGCCCACGACCAGCGCGACTTCGAGTTCGCCGGCGCCTTCGACCTGCCCATCGTCCCGGTCGTCATGCCGCCGGATGAGTGGCTCCAGAAGCGCGCTGCGGCGGTGCAGGCCCTGAACGGGCTCGGCATCGAGGCGCTTCGCCAGCGCTATGGGCAGGACCCGGTAATCTTCGGAGAGGCCTTCGAGGGCGAAGGCTATGGCATGAACTCGACCAACGACGAGACCAGCCTCGATGCCATCGCCACGCCGCGTGCCAAGCGCCGCATCAGCCGATGGATCGAGGAAAAGGGCCTGGGCCACGCGCGCGTGCAATACAAGCTGCGCGACTGGCTGTTCAGCCGTCAGCGATACTGGGGCGAGCCGTTTCCCATCCTGCACGGCAAGAACGGGGACATCCGGCCCGTGCCGGAGGATCAGCTCCCGGTGCTGCTGCCGGAGATGGAGGACTTCCGGCCCGAGGCCGGCGATGACCCCGACGCCCCGCCGCGCCCGCCCCTGGCGCGGGCACCCGAGAGCTGGCGCATCATCGAACTCGATGGCAAGAGGTACACCCGCGAGCTGAACACCATGCCACAGTGGGCCGGCTCGTGCTGGTATTACCTGCGCTTCACCGACCCCAACAACGAGCAGCGCTTCGCCGGGAAGGGGGCCGAGCGATACTGGATGCTCAGCCACCGCGCCGATGGCACGCCCCACCGCGGCGGGGTGGACCTCTACGTCGGCGGCGTCGAGCATGCGGTGCTGCACCTGCTCTATGCCCGGTTCTGGCACAAGGTGCTCTACGACCTCGGCCACGTCTCCACGCCCGAGCCGTTCGGCCGGCTGTTCAACCAGGGCTACATCCAGGCCTACTACTACGAGGATGAGCGCGGCGTGCGCGTCGCGGCCGAGGAGGTGGTCGATGCCAGGGGCCGCCCGGCCATGGAGGTGCAGGATGAGGATGTCGCGTTCTTCCACGAAGGCAAACCCGTCAAGCGCCTCTACGGCAAGATGGGCAAGTCGCTGAAGAACGCCATCACGCCCGACCACATCTGCGACCAGTACGGCTGCGACACGCTGCGGCTTTACGAGATGTACATGGGCCCGCTCGATCAGAGCAAGCTGTGGAACACCCGCGACATCATCGGCGTGCACCGCTTCCTCCAGCGCCTGTGGCGCAACTTCGTCGATGAAGACACCGGCAGCAGCCGCATCGTCGACCGCGACCCGCCCGAGGACCTGCAACGCCTGCTGCACCGCACGATCCAGCGGGTGACCACGGCGATGGATACGATGGCCTTCAACGTCGGCATCGCCGCGCTGATCGAACTCAACAACGCCCTGGTCAACCGCGACGGCGTCGAGCGCGGCATCGCCGAGCCCCTGGCACTGCTGCTCAGCCCCATGGCCCCGCACATCGCCGAGGAGCTGTGGCAGCGGATGGGCCACGAGGCATCGCTGGCCGCTGAGCCCTGGCCGCGGTTCGACCCGGACATGCTCGTGGAAGAGACCCTCGAACTGCCCGTGCAGGTCAACGGCAAGGTCCGCGGGCGCATCCGCGTGCCCGCCGATGCCGATGAAAAGGCCATCGAGAAGGCCGCGCTCAGCGATGCGAAGATCGCCGCCAGCATCGACGGCCGCACGGTGCGAAAGTGCATCGTCGTCCAGCGGCGGATGGTCAACCTGGTCGTGGCCGAGAAGAACTGACACGCCCCCCCCGTCGCCCCCCCTGCCGCCCCCGCCG
>PUMS01000207.1 GCA_003551485.1 Phycisphaeraceae bacterium
GAGCGCGGCGATCTGGCCTTCGGCACCGTCGACGCCTGGCTGCTGTGGAACCTCACGGCGGGCAAGGTCCACATCACCGATGTCAGCAACGCCAGCCGAACGATGCTCTTCAACATCCACGGGGGCGACTGGGATGATGAGCTGCTGGCTCTGCTGGATATCCCGCGCGCGGTGCTGCCGCAGGTGCGGCCATCCTCGCAGGTGTACGGTGAGACCGACCCGGCCCTGTTCGGCCGCGCCATCCCCATCGCCGGCATGGCGGGGGATCAGCAGGCCGCGCTGTTCGGGCAGGCGTGCTTTGAGCGCGGGCAGGCGAAGAACACCTACGGCACCGGCTGCTTCATGCTGATGAACACCGGCAGTGAGGCCATCCGGTCGCAGCATCAGCTTCTGAGCACCATCGCCTGGGGCGCCGATGGCCGGCTGGAATACGCCCTCGAGGGCAGCGTGTTCATCGGCGGGGCGGTGGCGCAGTGGTTGCGGGATGGGCTGGGCATCATCAGGCGTGCCGATCAGATCGAGCAGCTTGCGGCCACGGTGCCCGACACCGGGGGGGTCTACCTCGTGCCCGCGTTCGCGGGCCTGGGCGCGCCGCACTGGGACCAGTACGCCCGCGGCACGATCACCGGCATCACCCGCGGCACCACCGCCGCGCATCTGGCCCGTGCAGCGCTGGAGGGCATCGCTTTCCAGGTGGCGGACGTGCTCGAGGTGATGAAGCAGGATGCGGACCTGCCCATCGCCGAGCTTCGCGTCGATGGCGGCGCGGCGGGCAACAACCTGCTGCTCCAGTTCCAGGCCGACATCCTGGGCGTGAGCGTCACCCGGCCGCGGGTGACCGAGACCACCGCGCTGGGCGCGGCGTACCTGGCGGGGCTGGCGGTGGGGCTGTGGTCGGACCGCGACCAGATCGCGGCCAACTGGCAGGTGGACCGCGCCTTTGAGCCGCGGATGCCCGCCGATCACGCCGAACACCGCCGCCGCCGCTGGGCCGAGGCCCTCGAGCGCGCCCGCCAGTGGGAGGAGCGGTCGGCGGCGCCGGTAAAGCCGTCAGGCTGAGCGCTCGCCGGGCGATGTCCCGCAGCGCAGCGGCCGGGAGCCTTCTGCATGGACCGTCACCAAATGCTCGATCGGATCATGGCCGCCACCGGGCGGTGGGACATGGTGGTCATCGGTGGCGGTGCCACGGGCGCGGGCATCGCCGTCGATGCGGCCTCCCGTGGCTACAGCGTGGTGCTGCTGGAACAGAACGACTTCGGCCAGGGCACTTCCAGCCGCTCGACCAAGCTCGTTCACGGCGGGGTGCGCTACCTCCAGCAGGGCGACATCGCCCTGGTCATCGAGGCCCTTCGCGAGCGGGGGATCATGCGCCGAAATGCCCCGCACCTGGTGTTCGACGCCCCATTCGTGGTGCCCAACTACCACTGGTGGGAGGCGCCCTTCTACGGCACCGGGCTCAAGCTCTACGACCTGCTTGCCGGGCGACACGGCTTTGGCCGCTCGCGGCTGCTGACGCGGCGCGAGCTATTGCGGCGAATCCCCACGCTCGAGCCAGCAGGCCTGCGCGGCGGGGTGCTCTACCACGATGGCCAGTTCGACGATGCCCGGCTGCTGATCAACCTGATCCAGACCGCCATCGAGCGGGGCGCCTGCGCGGTCAACTACTGCCGCGTCGAGGCCGTGGCCCACGATGAGGCCGGCCGCGCATGCGGCGTCGAGGCCATCGACACCGAGTCGGGGCGACAACTCAGCGTCCGCGCCCGGTGTGTGATCAACGCCACCGGCGCCTTCTGCGATTCGGTGCGGCGGATGGACCAGCCCGATGCCCCCGCCCTCATCGCGCCCAGCCAGGGCCTGCATATCGTCCTGGACCGCTCGTTTTTGCCCGGTGACACCGCCATCATGGTCCCGCGGACTCGCGACGGCCGGGTGATGTTCGCCATCCCCTGGCAGGGCCACACGCTCGTGGGCACCACGGACAACCCCATCGACGAGGCGGTGCTCGAGCCGGCGCCGCTCGAGGGCGAGATCGACTACATCCTGCAAACCGCCGCACCCTACCTGAGCCGGGATCCGGCACCGGCCGACATCCTCAGCGTCTTCGCCGGCATCCGCCCGCTGGTCAAGGCCGGCGATGCCGCCGCAACCGCCGCACTGTCCCGCGACCATACGATCCACATCTCACCTTCGGGCATGCTCACCATCGCCGGCGGCAAGTGGACCACCTACCGCAGGATGGCCCAGGACTGCATCGACCGCGCTGCGAGCATCGCCGCCCTGCCCAGTCGGCCGTGCATCACGCAAATGCTTCCCATCCACGGCCACCTGCCCCATGACGACCGTCACGATGAACTGAGTGGTTACGGGGCCGATGCGCCATTGCTTCGCCGGCTGATGCAGCAGCGTCCGGAGCTTACCCGCCGACTGCATCCGGACCTGCCGGTCCGTGCCGTGCAGGTAGTGTGGGCAGCGAGGCGGGAGATGGCGCGGACGGTCGAGGATGTGTTGTCGCGCCGGACCCGCGTCCTGCCCCTCAACGCCCGCGCTGCAGCGCAGATGGCCCCCGCGGCGGCCGCCCTGTTGGCTGGGGAACTGAACCGAGACGCAACGTGGCAGTACCGGCAGGTGTCCGTATTTCAGGCCCTTGCCCGCCGTTATCTACCCCAGTGACGGGTTATCCGCGGCCGTAGCACCCGATGGTTGCATCAGAGGTGTCTGCGGACGGCCGAACTCTGGCCGACTTACTTCTTCCGGTGCGGAATAGGGGCCGGAGTGTGAGGGCAACAGGCTCCCGATCGTGCGGTGCACGACCCATGACTGGACATCGACCATTCGCGGTGATTCCACCGCCTTCTCCCTCGGCCAGGCCACCGGGAGCAGAGGGGCATGAACATCCCCGTCCATCGCAGCGGTTTTCGTTGGTCTGAGTGGGCAGACAGGCCGGGGTGAGCGTCCGAACAGCCGTCGCCGCAACCGGTCTCACACGTTGGGCATCCGTGGCGAGTGACGGCGGAAGATGATATGGTTTGCCGGTGGTCGCCCAAGGCCCGCGTGGGTGCGGGTTTATCCGGGCTGACGTCAACGCCGAGCCGTGCGGGCCGCGGGTGGACGCCCCTGACGGGGTCTGCACCGGGCGGCGGAATGCGGTCCCCGCCGCGTGGTCCGGAGCTTCCACCTGCCGCATGGTTGCCCGCGGCGCGGAACCCGGCCCCACGACACGACCCAAGGAACACCCGCTCATGAGTGCGCTCTGGCCGATCATACGAAAGGGGCTGGCACAGCCGCGGCGGACCGCCATCGTCGACGACCGGGATGAGTACAGCTACCTCAAGCTCATCGGTGGCGGCCTGTTCTTGGCCGAGCGGCTCGATGCCATGACCGACAAGCGCCACGTGGGCATCCTCCTGCCCACCACCGGCGCCTTCGCCATCGCCATGATCGGCACGTGGCTGTCGCGCCGCACGATCGTGCCGCTCAACTTCCTGCTGGCCCGGTCCGAGCTCGAGTACGTCATCCGTGACAGCGGCATCGACACCATCATCACCGCGGACGCGATGCTGGACTACCTCGGCGGCCCGCAGGTGCTGCCCTCGGACATCACGCTGCTGAAGCTCGAGGAGATGGACACCTCCGGCGTGCCCCCGCTGCGCTGGCCGCCGATGGCGGGCGGCGATGAACTGGCGGCGCTGCTTTACACCTCCGGCACCAGCGGCCGGCCCAAGGGCGTGATGCTCAGCCACGGCAACCTTCGCAGCAACGCCCGCGCGGCGATCGAGCACGCCGGGATCAAGAGCGCCGACACGTTTCTGGGCGTGCTGCCGCAGTTCCATGCCTTCGGCCTCACGGCCCTGACGCTGGTGCCGCTTTACATGGGCTCGCGCATCGTCTATTCGGCCCGCTTCATTCCCAAGCGCATCCACGAGCTGATCGTGCAGCACCGGCCGGACATCTTCATCGGCATCCCGTCGATGTACGGGGCGCTATTGTCGGTGCGCGAAGCGAAGGCGGAGGATTTCAGTTCGATCCGCATGGCCGTTAGCGGGGCCGAGCCGCTGCCGTCGGCTATCTACGAGGGCTTCCGCGACCGGTTCAATACCGAGATTCTCGAGGGCTACGGCCTGACCGAGGCCAGCCCCATCACCCACTGGTCCACGCCGCGGGCCCAGAAGCGCCACGGCGTCGGCCGCGCCCTGCCGGGCGTTCGCACGCTCATCCTCGATGAGCGCGACCGGGTCCTGCCCCCGGACGAGCAGGGGGAGATCGTGCTCGCCGGGCCCAACATCATGCAGGGCTACTACCACCTGCCCGAGGAGACCGAGGCCGCCTTCATCACCATCGAGGAGCCTGACGGCACGCGACGGCGCTACTTCCGCACCGGTGACATCGGCAAGGTCGATGCCGATGGCTTTCTCTACATCACCGGCCGCAAGAAGGAGATGATGATCGTCGGGGGCGAGAACGTCTTCCCGCGCGAGATCGAGGAGGTGCTCAACGCACATCCCCACGTGCATGCCTCGGCGGTGATCGGCAGGCCCGATGGCATCCGCGGTGAGGTGCCCATCGCCTTCATCGAGCTCGAAGAGGACACGGCGTTCGATGAGACGGTCCTGCGGCAGTGGTGCCGCGACCGGCTGGCCAACTACAAGGTGCCGCGTCAGATCCGGGCGGTGGAGAAGCTGCCGCGCAGCGGCACGGGCAAGGTCCTCCGCCGCCAGCTCAGCCCGCAGTAGCCCGCACCCGCGGCCCCGCGGCCCCCCGCCTTCCCCGGCGCGGGTCCCGCCGCCTCGATCACTGCCGCCATGAGTTCTGACCCATCCACGAATCCGCCCGCCGGTGCTGAGGATGGCCTCCGCCGCGCCTTTGCCAGCCACGGCCGCCACTGGCGCCGGTTCGACTACGTCTATCCCGTCATCAGCCGTCGCAGCGGCGGTCTGTCGATCGGTGTGAACCTCAACCCCGACGCGGCGTGCAACTTCGACTGCATCTACTGCTGCGTCAACCGCAGCAAGCCCCCGCAGCGCCGGGATGTGGACCTTGCCCAACTCGAGGCCGAGCTCGATCAGATGATCCGCTATGCCCGCGAGGGGGAGTTGTGGACGGAAGAGCCGTTTGCCTCGGTGCCCGCGGCGTATCGCGTGATCCGCGACATCGCCTTTTCCGGCGATGGCGAGCCGACGGCATTCCCCGGCTTCGAGACCGCCTGCCGTATCGCCGTGGATGCGCGCCGTCGCCACCGCCTCGATGAGGCGGCCATCATCGTCATCACCAACGCCACGCTCCTTCACCAGCCGCACGTGCAGCGGGCCCTGGCGCTGCTCGATGAGCACGGCGGTGAGGTCTGGGGCAAGCTCGACGCTGGCACCGAGGCCTACTACCGGCGCGTCGACCGCAGCGCGGTGCCGTTCCAGCGCGTGCTGGACAACCTGCTGGCCTGCGGCCGGGCGCGGCCGTTGACGATCCAGGTCATGCTCGCCGCCATCGAGGGCGAGCCGATGCCCGATGAGGAGTTCGACGCCCTCATCGGCCGCATCGAGAGGCTGAAGCGCGGCGGGGCGGCCATCCGCACCGTCCAGCTCTACACCGTCGCCCGCCAGCCGGCCGAGAGCTACGTCACCGCCCTGAGCGATGCCGAGATGGATCGCCGGGGCCGGAAGATGGCCGAGCGCCTGAGCGATGTCGATGTGCAGGTATACCACGGCGTCTGACCGGCAGGGGGGTGCCGGGACACCGACGTCGGATGGCCCGAGCTGCATCGTGTGCCACCGGCCTGGGAAAGCACTGGCGGGCAAGCCACCCGTGGCACCCTCCGGACAACATCGTTCATGCCACGGTCAGAGTGTCGGGGCGACATCGTTCCAGTTGGTCTGGGCGGTGGCGGCGGCCGGCCAGGGCGCTTCGAGGCCGCGAAGGTCCAGCACGACCGGCCCGCGGCGGGCGGGGGCCATGTCCAGGGCCAGGCGGAAGCTGAGCAGGTCCAACACCCCTTCACCCACCGGGCAGCGCACCGCGCCGCCACCGGTGC
>PUMS01000090.1 GCA_003551485.1 Phycisphaeraceae bacterium
GAACTCACCGGCCTTGTGCTCCGGGGTGAAAAGGCCGGCCATCGCCCGGCTGGAGGTGCCCAGGGCCCCGATGCCAAGTCCCACCGCGTTGCCCACGACCCAGAACATCGGCTCGGTCGTCGCCGCCGCCGCCGTCGCGATCGTCACCGCCCAGAACACCATGCAGATGAGGATGTAGTTGCGCGCCCCGATGCGGTCCTGCAACGCCGCCGTGATCAGCGCCCCGATGATCGCCGTCACCGTGATCTGGAGGATGAAAAGCGCCATCTTCCGCTCACCGAAGCCGAACAGCTCGCGCGTCAGCGTCCCGGCGAACCAGATCACGATCTGCATCCCCGCAAGGTAGATCGTCATGACGATCAGGAACTGAAAAAGCCACCGGTAACGGCGGATCGCCCGCCAGGTGTCAGCCACGCGATGAAAGCCGATCGTCGTGATGTTATACCCCTGTGGCATCGCCTCCGGCCGCTTGCGCTCGCGCAGCAGGATGATGGTGGGCAGCGCGGCGAAGAAGAAGAACACCGCCGCCCACACGCAGATCAGCCGGTAGGCCGCGGGCCCTTCCCAGATGAAGGTGAACACCGCCGCGCCGCCCAGGCACAGCAGCCCGCCGATGTAGCCCAACGTCCAGCCGAAGGCGCTGACCCGGCCCATCGTCCGCTGGGTGGAGACCTCCGGCAGGAACGCGGCGATGAAGCCCTCGCCGGCGCCGTAGAACAGGTAGGCGATGATGAACAGGATCATCCCCGCCGCCACCGCGCCCGGCGGCACCAGGCCCAGCGAGGCCGTAAACAGCACCGCGCCCAGCCACGAGGCCACCAGCAGCTTCTTCTTGGCACCGTAGAAATCCGCCATCGCCCCGACGATGGGCCCCAGCACGATGATCAGCACCTGCGTGATGACCCCGCAGACCGCCCACAGGCGCCGGCCCATCGAGTGGTCCATCTGCTCGCTGCCGTCCGCGGCGACCACCACCTCGCCCGGCACGATGTACTGCGTGAAGTAGAGGTTGAAAAACGCCGTCAGGATCACCAGCGTGAAGGCCTGGTTGGCAAAGTCGAACATGCCCCAGCCGAAGACCTGCCTGTTGAGCCACGCCGGTCGTCTCACGCCGCTTGTCTCCTGGCTGGGAATCCTCAACCTGCATCTCAGCGCTGGACGGCGGTTCGAAGCATGTGCTGCCAATGGTGTGATGCACACCGGATGCCGGGTTGCCTCCGCGAAGCCTGCCCGGCCCGTTAGGCGCTGCGAGCGCGCTACGTCCCGGCAGCGACCTTGAGCAGTTCCTTTTCAGCCTCGACGGTCCACTGGCCGTTGCGGAGCTTCGCCGCCACGGTGGGAAAGCGCTGGGGCAACTCGCCCAGGGGGATGAGGCCGAGGTCGTGCAGCATGGGGTAGACCACGATCTTGCCCGCGAGCGTCCGGTCCTCGACCGCCTTGATCCCATCGGCAGCGCCGGCCATGCCGCTGATGGCATCGATCGAGGTGTTGGTGTCGAGTTGGCCGTCCTCGAGCTTGCGAAGCACGATCTTCATGTCCTCGATCACCGATCCGCTGGTGCCGAACATGAAGCAGCGCCGTTCAATGACGGCGTCGAGGTCGATCGGATGCTTCACCGGTGCGGGGATGCCGGCGAAGATGTTGATGATGCAGTCCTCGGTGGCATCCTCGATCGCCTGGGCCACGAGCTTGGGCACCGGCGCCATGAGGGCGATGTAGCTGAACTTCTCCTTCAGCGGGCTGGTGGCGGTGTTGACCAGCCGCAGCTTCACGCCCGTGGCACGGGCGAAGGGCTCGGCCTTGGCCTGGAGCGAAGCGAGGCGGGCATCATTGAAGTCGGTGCCCACGACCTCGACATCGGAAAGGCCCGAGCAGACGTTGCGGATCACGTGCATCTGCCCCATCGGCCCGCCGGCACCCACGACCAGAATCTTGTCACCGGGCCGGATCTCACCGCTTTCGGGGATGTGACGGTAGGACTCGGCCGCATCGCCGCCGGTGGTGCCCACCCAGCGGGTCAGGCCGTAATGAATGCGGCCGACGCCGACGTTGGCCTGCTCACCGATCCGCTCGCCCCCGAGCACGATGTTGATCATGCCGCGTGTGGCGAGCTTGTCGTTGAGCGCCTCGATCGTTGCCCGGTCGCTGCCGAAGTAGACGATGTCGTCGAACCCCTCATCGGGCAGGGCGGCGAGGTCATCCACGGTCTGCACCTTGTTTCCGATCGCCGCCACGGCCTGGCGCTGGCCATCGTTCGCGCAACGCGCGGTGACCGACGCCGGCGGCTCGATGCTGGCGATGCACGCTTCAAGGCCCTCGACGGCATGGCCGGGGTCGGCCACGACCAGCAGCCGGCTGCCGGGCGCGAAGCCGCGGCGGTGGCGTACCACGTAGGAATCCTCGACGCAGGCCCACGGCTCGACCAAAGCCACGGCCGAAGCGCTCTTATCATCGCCCACGGGGATGAGGAACCGTTCCCCGCGCCTGTCGATCACGATGCGCTCATCGAGCAGCACGTACTCCTGAAGGCCGCCTTCGATGTTGTAGCCGAAGGCCGCGTTCGACCCGGCGGTGGGCAGGTCACGGTAATCGGTCTGCACCAGGCAGCGTTCACCGACCTTGTGGTGCTCGACCTTCTCACCCACGGCGACGATGCGGCAGACCACCTCGTGGCCGGGTACGGTGGGCCGGTCGCCGGGGACGTAGCCGGGGAACTGCTCGAGCACGGCCTTGTCGACGCCACCGACGATCTCGCTCTTTCGCGCGTGCTGGTCGAACTGCTTGAGCAGCTTCAGGTCGGAAAAGCACAGACCCACGGCCTCGACCTTCGCCAGAATCTGGTGCGGGCCGGGCTGCGGCACGGGCTTGGCGCGGTTGAGCTCGAGCTTCTCGGGGCCGGTGAGCTGAATGGCGTATTGCGTCTTGGGCAGGGCGGTGGTGTGGGGGGCCGTCATATCAGAATCCTGTGACTGTTTGACTGGTGCGGGGCAATTCTGGCCGAATTGCGGGACACTCGGGGCGCGGCTTTCGGCGGCTTCCGGGGGCCGGGGTTTCCGAGGGCAACTTCCGGGGGTACTTCCGGGGGCCGGGGGCCGGGGGGGGTTAGCGGAGCATGACCTGGCCGCCGGTGACGGGCAGGGCCTGGCCGGTTTCGTACTGCTGTTCGATCAGATAGTAGATGGCACGCATGACATCGGCCGCAGTGCAGCCGCGTTTCATGGGTACCTTTTCCTCGTAGGCGCGCTTCACATCTTCGATCGTCTCAGCGCCCGGCACCTTGCCGGTGCGCAGGTACTGGACGAACAGGCCGTTCTCCGGGTCCGACCACAGCGGGCCATCGAAGAAGTTGCCGGGGCAGATGCTGTTGACCTTGATGCCATCCTCGATCAGTTCGAGGGCGAACGACTGCGTCAGGCCCACTCCGCCGAACTTGCTGCCGGCGTAGGCCGCGTTGCGGTTGGAGCCGGTCAGGCCGGACTTGCTGTTGATCTGGATGATGTCGCCGCGGTAGTCGGGGCATGCCGCGTGCTGGGTGGCCATCACGGGCGCGGCGTGTTTGACGCAGGCGAAGTAGCCGGTGTAGTTGACGGCGGTGACGAACTCGAAGTCGCTCAGCGCCTGGGTCTTGACACTCTCGGCACGCAGCACGCCGGCGTTGGCCACCAGCACGTCCAGCCCGCCGCAGGCACGCACCGCCTGCTCGATGCACGCGGCGACCGACTCTTCCCCGGTCACGTTCACCGCCAGGCCGATGGCCCGATGCGGGCCGTGCTCGGCCACGATCGCGGCCGCCTGCTCGGCCGCGCCCTGCTGGTTGATATCGGCCAGCACCACGTAAGCGCCCTCGGCGGCCAGGTTTCGGGCGATCTCGAGGCCGAAGCCCTGCGCAGCGCCCGTCACCAGGGCCACCTTGCCCCCCACCCGGCCCTCCGGCCCCCCGGCCGCGGGCTCACCGTAGCCCCGGCCACTGGCCCGCTCGACGAATCGGCGCTGCGGCCCGGTCAGCACGTTCACGCCGCCAAGCTGCCTCGCCCCGGCCAGGATCGCGATCGTCTGGCGGTACACCGCCGCGGCCGTCTGCGCGCTGCGCGGCGAGCGACCGGTGGCGAACAGGCCCACACCGGGCACGAGCACGATGCGCGGCGGGGCAGCATGAGCACTGGTATGTCCGTCGATCGCCCGGCGAAGCGCCTCGATCAGCGCCCGCTCATTTCCTTGCCCGGCCGGCGGGTCGAACCACAGCGGGAATGAGCCGGCATAGGCCACCTGGTCGGGCGTGATGGGGCCGGCCTCGGTGACGGCGCGCCCTTCGGCCCCGCCGGCAAGCTGCATGGCGGCATCGCCGTCATCGAAGCAGGCGCCGGCAAGCTGCCCGTGCGTTTCTGCCAGCAGCCCGCGCATGGCGGGGGCGATGGTCAGCAGCAGTTGTCGGCGCCGATCATCGTCGGCGCGCGTGATGGGCCCGAAGGGCTCGGCAGGGGGGGGGCCGAGTTTCCGCCTGATGGTGTCCACCACGCGCTGCATCAGGTGGCGGACCGCATCGGCCGAATCGGCCGCGGCGAACAGGCCGTGGTTTCGCACCAGGATCAGTCCCGGCGCGTGGCCGTGCTGCTTGCGGTACTGCTCGATGCGCTGTCGCAGCGTCCGGGCCAGGGACAGGCCGAAGTCGACATAATCGGTCACCAGCAGTTCATCGCCGAACCACTCGGCGGCCAGTTCATGGGCCTGCGTGCAGCAACCGAGGATGTTGGCCGGTGTGGGGTGGGTGTGGACGATGAAGGTCTGCGGCAGCAGGGCATGGAGGATGCACTCGACGCTCGGCCGCTGCGCGTGGGCCGGATCGAGCCGGGCGGCGGCGATGCCCGCGGTGAGCGCGGCCGGGTCATCGGCAGCCGCCTCATCCTCGAGCAGCGCCAGCAGCCTCGACTGATCCACGGCGACGAAGCCATCGGCATCGATCCGCGCCAACTCCGCGCCGGAGGCCTTGACGAGCATCCGGCCATCGGCCTTGACCGAGGTGTTGCCACCCCCGCCGAGCACCAGTTCGGGGTCAGCGCCGCACTCGCGGCTGAGTTTGATCAGCGACGGCAGCAGGGCCTCGAGGCCGCCGGTTGCCGTCATCGTGTCAGAACCTGTCATGGAGACTGCTCCTTGATTCGATGCATCATGCCCCGCCACGACCGCTGCGCCAGGCGCGGATGACCGCCGCGCCGAGCCTGGCCAGTTCCACGCGGCGGGCTTCGGCATCCGCCTCGCCATCGGCCACCAGCCGGCCGCGATCATCCACGTAGCCGCCCTCACCGCGGCTGCGCAGGTACTGATGGGCCGCGACGATGCATGCGCCTTCGCGGAAGATGGCCTCGACCTCGTCGGGAATCGCCTCGCCCCCGGCGCAGGCCGGCCGCAAGGGGATCATGTCCAGGGTGTTGTGTTCGGTGCCGGCGGTGACGATGAAGCCCGCCCGGCGCAGGGCGGGTACGTATTGCCGCAGCGTCTTTGCGGCATTGCGTGTGGGGATGAATTCGGCCGCGTGCAGGTCGAGCTGCTTGAGCCGTTCGATGAAGTCATCCACCGGCGTCTCGAAGGCTCCGATCGGCGAGGCGCCATCGGCGAGCACGGGGTAGCAGGGGATGCCCCCGAGGGCGAGGATCAGGTCGCGGGCGTGCTCGAAGGTGACGAAGGTTTCCTCGATGAACGCGGGCCGGCCGGCCTTCATCAGGTGCGTCCGCAGCTCGTTCTGCACGATGACGGCATCATCGGGGTCCTGGACCTTCGTCGAAGCGCCCATCAGGCGG
Source organism: Phycisphaeraceae bacterium (assembly GCA_003551485.1). Lineage (GTDB taxonomy): Bacteria > Planctomycetota > Phycisphaerae > Phycisphaerales > Phycisphaeraceae > B1Sed10-187. Next base: position 5,796 of record PUMS01000090.1, read on the forward strand.
GTGAGCATGTCGATGCGCTGCCGTCGCGGCGTGGCTTCGAAGATGGCCTCCTGGAAGGCCTGCGCTACGTGGCGCTCCTGGAGGTACACACTGCTGCGCTCGCAGCCGTGGCGCCTGACGATGCGGTCGATGATGGCATTCTCATCGAGGTCGATGTCCAGGCCGCGCTGGGTGAGCACGTCTCGCATGGCACCGATCATGGCGGCCATGCGCTGCGAGTC
>PUMS01000030.1 GCA_003551485.1 Phycisphaeraceae bacterium
CGCGTGACCCCGACGTATCTTGGCCTTGCGTTGCTCCAGGTGCCATCCACGTTGCGCTCGCGTTCGTTGTTGTAGTTGTGGCCGTTGATCACGTAGTGCAGCACGTGGTCGACATCGATGCGGAAGCCGACGGCCGGGCAGCGGAAAACCTCCAGCGGCCGCAGCAACTCGACCAGGAGAGGCTTGTTCCAGTGGTGCTGCGGCGTGAGCACCGCCTCACCGCCAACGTAGGGCGAGTAGGCCGCCGCGAACAGTTCCATGCCGGGGCGGCGCCGGTGGGTTGAGGCGTTGCGCATGACGTAGCCGCCGTGATCGGCGGCGTAGGCGTAGGTGGCCCGGCCGATCTGCTGGAGGTTGCCCTGGCAACGCATCGTGACCGCCGAGTTCCGCACGCTCACCAGGGCAGGCAGCAGCAGCGCGATCAGCAGGGCGATGATCGAGATCACCACCAGCAGTTCGATGAGCGTGAAGCCGCGACGGCACATGGAACGCGGATCGGGTCAATGGGGACACATTTCTGCTGCTCCAGGCGGTGGCGGTTCCCTCGAACGGGGCACCGATCAACCGCGTGTGAAAACGGCCCGGACACCGGACGTTACAACCTGTCGTCATTTTACGCCCGGACACGCAGCGGCGACAAGCACCGCCGCCATCCACCGCCGCAGCCTTCGCGGGAACCGTCCCCGCGGGCCCCGGTCTGCGCCCACCCGAAGGCGCCTCTTTCTGCCGGCGCCTACTCAGCGACACCTGAAGTTCTCCTGACTTCTGGACGGCTTATCGTGAAGGCGCTTTCGATTCATCACCGCGCCCCTGGCTGGGCTACTTCATGCTGTTGGAGGACAATGAACGATCCAACCAGGCCGTTGGCGTGCACGAACCACATTTCGCGGTACGCTCGGAGTTTCGCAATGCCTCCTATGCCAGGCGATACGAGCTTCTGTGCCCGAAGGTCGAGAGGGAACGGGTGTATGACGGCACGTGCTTTCTCATGAGCAGCCGCGAAGGAGGCCTGGAAGGGAAGTTCCGCGAACCCAAACCGGAACTGAGCTTCCGCAATTTCGCGGTGGGGTTGCGAGCACGTATCGCCGCACAGGCGCAAGCCAAGGCGGATGCGGGCGGCATGAATGAACCGTCGCAGTCCGGGCCATCGGCAGGGGAAATCGCCAACGGTTGAACCATGGCGTAACTGCGTGGGGATGCGGACCCGCCCCGCAGGATGGGTCACGGAGTTGAACCGGCGGTGGCATATGCCGGCGACTCGGTGGTGGCGAGTGGGGCCCGTACAACCGGCGTCGATCGTCCAGGTGCTGTGCATTTAAGCCGCATCTGTCCGGTTGCGGTACCATCCACGGGCCCGGCCGCGAGGCGGGCCGCAGTTCTGCGGCCCCGTGGGCCGGGATTGTCGATTCTCACGGAACGTCCACCCATGACCACCGACCGACTGGAAAAGCTCATGGCCCTGCTCGAGGCCGACCCCAACGATACCTTCTGCACCTACGGCATCGCCATGGAGTATGCCGGGCAGAACCAGCACGAGCAGGCCCTGCACTGGCTGGACCGCACGCTGAGCATCGATCCCAACTACGCCTATGCCTACTACCAGAAGGGCCGGCTGCTGGCGATGCTCGACCGGCGCGAGGAGGCGCGCGAGGCGCTCACCCGCGGGCTGGAGGCCGCCGAGACCGGCGGCGATCAGAAGGCCCACCGTGAGCTGATGGAACTGCTCCAGACCCTGGGCTGATCGGCTCAGGACCGGCGGAGGCAGCCCGACGGGGTCGGCACCGGCGCGGCCATCGGGGGTGGGGGCTGGGGGGTGGCCCGACCGGCAAGGGGTCACGAGGCGGCGGTGCCGCCCGTGGCGGTGCGGGCCTCGGCGGTGGGCTGGGCGGGTTCGACTTCGCCGCGACGGGCCTCAGCCTGGCCGGGGTAGGCCACGCGGCCGTGGTAGATGGCGCACAGGGTACGGTGGATGGCCTGCTCGATGCGGTGCAGTTCCTTGAGCGTGAGGTTGCACTCATCGAACTGACCGTCCATCAGCCGCTTCTGGGCCATGGTATGCACGAGCTGGTCGAGGCGGGTGGGCGTGGGGTCGGCGAGCGTGCGGGCAGCGCTTTCGATGCCGTCGCAGAGCATGAGAATGGCCGCCTCGCGCGTCTCGGGCTTGGGCCCGGGGTAGCGGAACTCGAACTCGGTGGGGGCGGGCGTCTTCTCGGCCTCGCTCTGCTGCCGCGCGGCGTTGTAGAAGTACTCGACCAGCGTCGTGCCGTGGTGCGATTCGATGAAGTGGCGGATCGGCCGCGGCAGGCCGAACTCGCGGGCCATCTCCACGCCATCCTTGACGTGGCCGACGATGATCAGCAGGCTCATGGCCGGTGAGAGCTTGTCGTGGCGGTTGTGGCCCCGGGCCTGATTCTCGATGAAATAGTCGGGCTTGTTGATCTTGCCGATGTCGTGATACAGGGCACCGACCTTGCACAGCAGGCCGTCGGCCCCGATGGCCTCGGCGGCGCCTTCGGCCATGTCCGCAAGGCGCAGCGAGTGCTGATACGTGCCCGGCGCCGACTCGGCCAGGCGGCGAAGCAGCGGGTGGGAGGCATCCTGAAGCTCCTTGAGCGTCATGGCGGTGGTGACGTTGAAGATGCGCTCGATCGCCGGCAGCAGCGCCTGCACCAGGATGCCGGTGGCCAGCGCGGTGCCGAAAGCGCTGAGCATGTCCAGGCCGATCCGCTGGAACTGATGCTCCAGCAGCAGCGGCCGCTCGAGCAGGCCGGTCACGGCCACCGCCACGGCCACCGCCACGCCGGTCCACAAACCCACCCATACCAGCTTGCTGCGGCTTCGCACATCCGAAAGCTGCCGCACGGCCACCGCCACGCCCGCGGCCAGTGCCAGCAGAAAGCCCACGCTCTGGCCCAGGGTCAGCGTCACCAGCAGGGCATGGATGGCGCCCACCGCCAAGGCGAAGCGCTGGTCGTAGGCGATCACCAGCACGATCGCCACCAGGAGGGTGGGAAACAGGCCCATGATCCACACCGCCTCGGGCCGCATCATCAGCCCCACCACCGCCAGCGCCTGGGCCAGCAGCAGCAGGGCCATGAGGACGAAGCCGCGCATCGGGTTGGCGATGATCCGCGGGTTGTAGGTCGCCAGGTACAGCCACAGGCCGCCGAAGATGGCCAGCACCATGCCCAGCGCGGCGATGCGCACCATCCAGACCCGCACGGGGCCCAATTCCCCGTGGTAGGCGCGAAGCTCGGCCTCGAGAAGCTGCACCATGCCGGGCGTCAGCGGCTGACCGGCCTCGGCCAGGATGTGACCGGGACGGACCTCGATGGGAATCTGGTTGCGCTCGAGGGCGAGCTGGTAGGCTTCCTCGCGGCGCTGCTGCGTGGCGTGCTCATCAAAGCGGATCAGCGGCTGCGGTGAACTGATGACCAGGTTGTGCAGGTAGCCGGCCAGCTCCTCGGAGTCGAACAGTTCGCGGGCCAGCGCCTCGATGCGCTGCTGCACCTGCGCCACGTCGCTGTCGATGCTCAAGAGCTCCTCCAGGGCGTGGTAGTACTCCCGCTCATCTTCGGTGACGACCACGATCTGGGTGTGCTCGACCTGGCCGGGCTGCTCGCGGTCGAGCTGGTCATCATCCAGCACCGGCAGGGTTCCCAGCCGCGACACGAAGCGATGTGCCTGGCGCGTCCAGTCTCGCCGGCCGTCGGCGCCGGCCAGGCGCTGCCGCACAAGGTCGAACAGCTCGGCATTGAGGCGAAGGCGATGCCGTTCCGCCGCGGGCACCGTTTCAAAGCGCTCGTGCGTGGCGGCCAGCGTGCGCAGCAGGTCGAGGTCTTCCGCGAGCCGCTCCAGGTAGGCGGCGTTGGGGCGATAGACGGCCGGCTCGGCATTGCGTGCGCGGCGGGCGGCGCGGTCGGTCCGCTCCCGGTCGATGGCCTCGAAGGCCACACGCGCCACCACCGGCTCATCGAGCACCTGTCCGGCACGATAATCGACCCGCTCCATGTAGGTGACGGCCATCAGACCGGCGAGGGTCGTGGCGATGAGCACGAAGGCCACAGACCACAACACCTGCGGCCGCAGCCAGGCGGCCACGGGTGCATCGGCGGCGCGGGTCAAACCGCGGCGGACCTCACGACGTCGGCTCGGGACTGTCTTGTTTGCCATGGTCACCACCCCCCGGGTCTCACGTTCCCCCGCCCCCCGCTGTCGTCGTCAACAGGGCATTGAATGGCCAACCGTTCGCGGGCGCGGGGGTTGCCGCAACGCTTCCCCCAGGGCCCTGCCGGCGCTCGTCACGGCGCCAATGGGTCACCTGGGTGCGGATCAGGCGTCATTGTAGCCCGGCAGTGAACGTGCATCGCCGGGGGAGGTGTCCTCTGCCGGGGATGGATTGCTGGCCGGCTGTGCAGCCGGCGGGTGTTGCTCATCGGCGTGCCCGGTGCCGGCAGCGGGAGCCTCGTGGCGGCCGCCGTGGCGCTGACGGGGCCGCTGATCTTGCTCGCCGTAGGCCTCGACGATGCGCTGCACGAGTTGATGGCGCACGATGTCAGCGCGGCCGAGCGTGACAAAGCCCACGCCCGGCACCCGCCTCAATCGCCGCACGGCATCGATCAGGCCCGAGGCCTCCGGCGGGTCGATGTCGATCTGCGTGGTGTCGCCGGTGACGATCATCTTGCTGCCGTGGCCGAGGCGGGTGAGGAACATCATCATCTGCCCGCGGGTCGTGTTCTGGCCCTCATCGAGGATGATCACCGCATCGTTGAGCGTCCGGCCGCGCATGTAGGCCAGGGGGATGATCTCGATCACGTCGCAGGCCAGCAGGCGCTGGGCCTGCTCGTAGTCCATCATGTCGTGCAGGGCATCGAGCAGCGGGCGCAGGTAGGGGTTGACCTTCTGCTGAAGGTCGCCGGGCAGGAAGCCCAACTTCTCACCGGCCTCGACCGCCGGGCGCACCAGCACCAGCTTGCGGGCCTGGCCGCTCTTGAGCATGGCCACCGCCGCGGCGACGGCCAGGAACGTCTTGCCCGTGCCCGCCGGGCCGATGCAGAAGGTCAGGTCGTGGCGCATCAGCGCATCGAGGTAGCCCTCCTGTCCGGGTGTGGCCGCCGAGATGCGCTTGCCGCGGGCATACACCTCCAGTCCCAGCGCCGGGTCCACCCCACGCTCGGCACGGGTGGTGGCGGCGGCGGCGCTGTGCAAGTCGCCGTTGCCGTCGCGGCCGACGGCGGCGATGATGTCCAGCAGGTCCTGGCGCTCGACGGGCTTGCGGCGGCCGGCACCGGTGCGCAGTTGCTCGAGCACCCTGGCGGCGCGGCCGACGGCCTCGGACTCACCGCGGATCTTCAACGCCCCGTCGCGCGAATAGATCGTCACCCCGAGGGCCTCGCGGATCAGCTTCAGATTACGCTCCGCCGCCCCGACCACGGCCATGCGCTGGTCGCCCTGGGGAAGGCTGATAGTCAGTTCCACTCAAAAGCCTCTTCTTACAGAGTCGTACCCCCGCCCGGCAAGCGGGTGGCAGCCGGAACGCCCGGGCCGCCTTCCTATTATAAATGGCCATGTTCCCCGCGGCCACGTCCAGCCAAGCCATGACGACCCGCCTGCCGACCCCTGCCGCGCCCGGCCGCGCGGGGGCGGCCCTGCCCCGCTGGATCAGTCTGGCCGTCGTGGCCATGGTGGGGGCGGGGTGTGCCGGCGGCGCACCCTCGCACTACGAGGCCATCGACGCTGAAACCGCGGCCGACTTCGGCCGCCATGCGGCGCTCGAGGGGGATTCTGCCCGGCTGAAAGATGAAATCCGCCGCGCTGCAACCGACTTGGAATGGGCCATCCTGCGCATCGAGGTGTTGGACGCCGCTTCGATTGGCGCGGCCCAACGCCCGACCCCCGCCGCCGTTGCAACGAGGCCGGTGTCTCATGGCGAAGCGGGGCTCTTACACCCCAACCCCACGGGGCGAGAGGCGGGGCGCGTACTCCCCTCTCCCACGGGGAGAGGGGCC
>PUMS01000050.1 GCA_003551485.1 Phycisphaeraceae bacterium
GGTGCTGTTGAGCGCCGGCGCCGGCGCATGGGGCGACGATCAGGCCCCGCCGCAGGCCGAGCCTGCGGCCCATGCCGCCGCGCGGACCGAAGTCGATGCCCAGGCTGCGGCGCACGCCGATGCCGAGTCGTTCTTCGAGCGGTTTCGGCGGATACCGCTCAACGAGGCCGGTGATGTGCACCTGAGCTTCGGCGGTGAGATGCGCCAGCGCATCGAGGCCTGGCGCAACTTCAACTTCGATGGCGACAACGATGATGTCTTCCTTCTGACGCGCCTGCGGCTCAGCGCGGACCTGCACCTCGGTGAGAACATCCGCTTCTTCGCCGAGGGCAAGAGCGCGCTGGCCCCATTTGGCCGCGACCTGCCCGGCGGCACGCGGACGCTGGACGTGGACCAGGCCGACCTCCAGCAGCTCTACGTGGACCTGACGCTGCCGGGGCCGGATGGGGTCAGTCTCACGCTGCGGCCGGGCCGCCAGGCGCTGACCTTCGGCCGCCAGCGGCTGGTCAGCCCGCTGCCCTGGGCCAACACGATGCGGACCTGGGAAGGGGTTCGCGGCGATCTCGAGATCGACACCTGGCGCATCAGCAGCTTCTGGACGTACTTCGTGCCCGTGCGGAAGTACGCGCTCAACCGCCGCGACCGGGGCCATCAGTTCTTCGGCGTCTACGCCACCGGCGAGTTGCTCGGCGAGCGGCTGAAGGCCGACCTCTACTGGCTCGGCCGCGATCGCAGCGCACTCGATGAGCGCCGGCACACGCTGGGCGGGCGGTTGTTCGGCCGGGTGGATGCCTTCGACTACGACGTCGAGGCCGCCTGGCAACTCGGCCGGCTCGGCGGGGCCGACATCGAGGCCCAGGCCGTAGCCATCGAACTGGGCTGGCGCCCCCCGCACCTGCCGCTGCACCCGCGGCTGTTCATCGGCTTCGACTTCGCCAGCGGCGATGGCAACCCCGGCGCGGGCAAGGCGCGCACGTTCGATCAGCTCTTCCCGCTGGGCCATGCCTATCTGGGCCATGCCGACGTGGTGGGCCGCCAGAACGTGCTGGCCAGCCACGGCGGCCTGAGCGTGCGTCCGGTGGATGAGCTGACGGTGACGCTGACCGGTCACGGCTTCTGGCGCGCCCGCCGCGCCGATGCGCTCTACAACGCCGGCGGCGCCGTGGTGCGGGCCGGCGACCCCGATGCCGGGCGCTTCATCGGCGCTGAGCTGGACCTGCGCGCCAGCTACCGCCTCTGCGAGCACATCGAGCTGCTCGGCGGCTACAGCCGCTTCTTCCCCGGCCCGTTCATCCGCGACACCGGCCCCTCGCGCGGCCTGGACTTTTTCTACACGCAGTTCTCCCTGACGTTCTGAGGTCAGCAAGTCGGGGCATCGGGCGAAGGGCGCCGGCTATCCGATCGCCACTGCGTTGCTCGGCATCGCAAGGCACATCGGGAGCCACGGATGCAGCCTACCGGCGCTGGTCGAAGACGTCCCATATCTGGCGCTGGTGGTCGTTGTGGGCCGGGTCGATGCCGGTGCTGGCGCCCAGCGGGCCGTCGAAATGGTCGCGCTCGATCCATCGAACGGCGCTGTCGCCGTAGAGCACGTGGACGCCGGTGCGGTGGCGGCTGTCGACGCGATCGGGCAGGGTGGCGGTGTCGGCGAACACGGCGGTGTGCTGAAGGTCATCGAGGCGGGGCATGCGCGGCGGAAGCTCGGCGAAGGCCCAGTCGATGATCGGGCGGGAGGCATAGCCGCCCTGCACGTTCGCCGCGGGGTCGCCGTCCGGGCCGGGGGGCCATGGGTTTTCCGCGGTGTTGAACATCTGTCCCGGGCTGGTCTCGGCCGGACAGTAGAAGGCTTCGGGAGCGTGCATCAGGTCGGCGGGGTAGAGCCTCCCAAAAAGGACAAAAATGCCCGCTGTGCCGCTGTAGACCATCGTGTTCCACTGCTTGCGGCCCCCGCGGTAACCCAGGGGGGCCTGGCCGCGGTTTTCCGTGGCGTAGGCGTGAAACGTCTGGTGAACCGACCGCAGGTTGGACTGGCACTGCGTCCGCACCGCCATCCCCCGCACCGCAGCCAGCGCGGGAAGCAGGATGGCGATCAGCAGCGCGATGATGCTGACCACCACGAGCAACTCGATCAGTGTGAACCCATCGCGTCGAGAACCCATCGGACGATGCTAGGCCGCTCACCCGGCGAGGGGTACCCCGGGCAGGCCTCGTGCCTTGTGGCGCAGCGGCATCGGCGTGGCCGCGGCCGCGGCAGTGGAGGCGGGGGCGTTACAATGGCCGGTTCCCCATGCCGTTGGAGCGACCCGAAAATGACTCAGACACAGCACCGTCTCAACCGTTACAGCGCCCGCATCACCCAGCCCCGCAGCCAGGGCGCCTCGCAGGCCATGCTCTACGCCACCGGCCTCAGCGAGCCGGACATGGACAAGGCCCAGGTCGGCATCGCCGCATGCTGGTTCGAGGGCAACCCCTGCAACATGCACCTGCTGGACCTGGCCGCGAAGGTCAAGCAGGGCGTGGCCGAGGCCGGCCTGGTGGGCATGCGGTTCAACACCATCGGGGTCTCGGACGGCATCTCGATGGGCACCGAGGGCATGTCCTACTCGCTTCAGTCGCGCGACCTGATCGCCGACTCGATCGAGACCGTCTGCGCTGCGCAGTGGTACGATGCGTGCATCACCATCCCCGGCTGCGACAAGAACATGCCCGGCTGCATCATGGCCCTGTGCCGGCTCAACCGGCCGGGGCTGATGATCTACGGCGGCACGATCAAGCCCGGCTGCACCGACTTCGGCGGCAAGAAGGAACCGCGCGACATCGTCTCGGCGTTCCAGAGCTACGGCGAGTACCTCGCCGGCCGCATCGACGAGGAGCAGCGCCGCCAGATCGTCAGATCGGCCTGCCCCGGCGCCGGGGCCTGCGGGGGCATGTACACGGCCAACACCATGGCCTCGGCCATCGAGGCCATGGGCATGTCACTGCCCGGATCATCCTCGATGCCCGCCGAGGAAGGCGGCAAGTTCGATGAGTGCCTGCGCAGCGGCGCCGCCGTCCGCACGCTGCTGGAGAAGGACCTCAAGCCGCTGGATATCGTCACCCGGTCCGCCATGGAGAACGCCATGACCATCGTCATGGCCCTGGGCGGCTCGACCAATGCGGTGCTGCATTTGATCGCCATCGCCCGCGCGGCGGGCATCGAGCTGACGCTCGATGACTTTCAGAACGTGGCCGACCGCGTGCCCTACCTGGCCGATCTGAAGCCCTCGGGCCGCTACGTGATGGAGGACCTGCACCACGTCGGCGGTGTGCCCGCGCTGATGAAGTACCTGCTCGAGAAGGGCTACCTCGACGGCGATTGCATGACCGTCACCGGCCGCACGCTTGCTGAGAACCTCGCCGAGGCGCCCGACCTCGCCCCGGACCAGAAGGTGGTCATGCCCATTGAGCGGCCGCTGAAGGCCACCGGGCACCTCGCCATCCTCTACGGCAACCTCGCGCCCCGCGGCGCGGTGGCCAAGATCACCGGCAAGGAAGGCGACCGCTTCCAGGGCCCGGCACGCTGCTTCGACAGCGAGGAGCAGATGCTCGAGGCCCTCGAGCAGAAGCGCATCGGAAAAGGCGACGTGGTCATCATCCGCTACGAGGGGCCGCGCGGCGGGCCGGGAATGCCCGAGATGCTCACCCCCACCAGCGCCATCGTGGGCGCCGGGCTGGGCAACGACGTGGCGCTGATCACCGACGGCCGCTTCAGCGGCGGCTCGCACGGCTTCATCATCGGCCACGTCTGCCCCGAGGCCCAGGACGGCGGGCCCATCGCCCTGGTGCAGGATGGCGACACCGTGACCATCGACACCGCCGACCGTTGCATCGAGGTGGCCCTCTCCGAGCAGCAGATGCAGGCCCGCCGCGAGGCCTGGGTCGAGCCGCCCTACAAGGCCCAGCGCGGCACGCTCTACAAGTACATCCGCAACGTCAGGAGCGCAGCCGAGGGCTGCGTGACCGATGAGTGAGCCGTGCATCGCGCAGCGGGCACGAGGGGCGGCCCGCGCCATGTCCGCCCCCGGCACCGACAGGGAGCTTGAATGCCCATGAACACCGGTGGATGGATCGAACCTGGCCAGGGGGCGGACGGCGACCCCATCGACTGGGCCCTGGGCGAGCTGCGCAGCGCCTTCGAGTTGCGCCACCTGGACATGCGCATCGCCGGCAGCGGCACTGAGGGCGTCATGCCCAGCGGGCCGCTGCTGCGGGTGAGGCCGGCGCTGGATGCGACGCTGGGCGATGAGGCCTTCGACATGGCCGTCGAGCCCGTCGGCGGCGGCGCGGTGGTCGACATCCGGGGCGGTGATGGCCGCGGGGTGAGCCATGCTCTGCTGGACCTGGCCGCACAGGTCCGCCGCGGCGGCGGCTGGAGCGCCATCGAGCCGGCACGCGGCCGGCCGCACTTTCCCTTCCGTGCGCTCAAGTTCAACCTGCCCTGGTGCAGCTACCGCGCCCACCCGGCGCTGGACCTGCACACCGACACCTGCCGCGACCTGGCCTTCTGGCAGCGCCTGCTGGACATGATGGCGTACAACCGCTTCAACGCCCTCACCCTGTGGAACCTGCACAACTGGCACCTGATGATCCGCCCGGAGCACTACCCCGAGGCCTGCGACCTGAGCGATGAGCAGCTCGAGCAGTGGCGGGCGCTGTGGCGCGGCATCTTCGCGATGGCCAGGCAGCGCGGCATCGAGACCTACCTGGTCAACTGGAACATCTATGCCTCACCCGCCATGGGCCGCCGCCACGGGGCGTGCCGCTACCTCACCGCCTGCCCCTCCGGCGATGGCGATGATGATGAGCTGATCCGCGACTACAACCGCCGCTGCATCACGCAGGTGATCGATGAGTACCCGGACCTGACCGGCCTGGGCACGAGCCTGGGCGAGCGGATGAGCAACCTCACCGCCCGCCGGCGCCAACAGTGGGTCGAGGAGGTGGTCTATCGCGGCGTGCTCGAGGCCGGCCGGCCCATTCGCTTCATCCAGCGCGCCCCGTTCACCATCGACCCGCGGATTCTGCGTGATTCGCTGGAAAAGAGCGGGCTGGCGGAGCCGGTGACCGTCGAGCTGAAATTCAACTGGTCGCACGCGCACTCCACACCCACGCTCCAGTTGACCCACGGCGGGACGGTGGACGATGCCTACTGGAACCCTCCGCCGCGCAACTACCGCATCGCCTGGATGGCGCGCAACGAGGACTTCTTCGCCCTGCGCTGGGCCGAGCCGGACTTCGTGCGCAGCCACATCCAGACCAATACCGCCGATTACGTCGGCGGCTACTTCGTCGGCTCCGAGTGTTACATCCCCGCGGCCGACTACATGCAGAAAGATGGCCGGCACCGCAACTGGGACTATGCCTTCGAGCGGCAGTGGCTGTTCTACCGCATCTGGGGCCGGCTGCTCTACGAGCCCGAGACCGACAATGCCCACTTCGAACGCGCCCTGGGCGAGCGTTTCGGGGCCGAACTGGGCCGGCCGCTGCTGGAGGCCTGGACCCGCGCCAGCCGGATGCCGCTGCGGCTGGCCAGTTTCTTCAGCTTCACCTGGGACCTCACCCTCTACTGCGAGGGCTTCCTGTCCACCGCTGCGGCGGGGAAGGCCACCTTCGATGCCGACTCGCCGCTGATCACCCTGGCCGAGATGATGGACCGGCCCACGATCGACCCGGCGATGCTGTCGATCCGCGACTACACAGAACTCCAACAGCGCGGCGGGCAGGTCCCGGCCGACCGCCTCACGCCGCTGCAACTGGCCGATGAACTCGAGGCCGATGCGACGTCGGCCCTGGGCACCATCGGCGGCATCGACACGGTGCGCAGCCCGCGGGCGCACACGCTCCAGTGCGAGCTGGCCGACATCGAGGCCTGGTGCCACCTGTCGCTTTACTTCGCCTCGAAGCTGCGTGCGGGCGTGGCCCTGTCGCTGCACCTGGCCGGCGCCGAGGGCGAGGGCGATA
>PUMS01000414.1 GCA_003551485.1 Phycisphaeraceae bacterium
GGTTCACGGACGAACCCCCTCCTCCCGACCCCCCCCCCCGGAAGTCCCCGGAAGCCCCGGCACCCGTCCCCGGACAGGCCAAGGCGCCGCGCTGCGGCGATGGCGGGCCGCCGGGGGCAGCACCGCACCGGCCGATGGGGCCGACGCACGGGAAGGTCAGTGGTCACCAGCGGCATGTGGCGATAGCGTCAGGCTCAGGGATGGGTCGGCACCGTCACGATTCGATGCACTTTGCAGTTCCAGGCCCACGGACGGGCGCCCCGGCGTTTCGCGGGACCCGTGTCTGATCGCTTACGGACGAGCGGACAGGTTCAGGGGTGGTTGCACCGGCTCAAACCGGCCCAGGATGGGCCCGGCGGGTTCCGCGAAACGCCTTATTCGCGCTTGAGGCGCTGTCCAGGGATGGGCCTACAGCGTCACGGTAAGGGGCCGCGGCTCTACGGACGGAGACCGCGGCCGGGGACGTTGCCCTCGGCGAAGGTGCGAAAGGACTCCCGCCGTGCGACAGGTGATCCCGTCCGAACCCGGCCGGCAGATGGAAGGGCCGGCCTCCCCTTCGGCGTCCGGAACGCTCCAGCGGCTGTGGCACTGACCCTGGAGCATCCCGGCAGGTCGCCTGCTCGAAACGGCGCCTTCGTCGAGTTTAACAACTCCAGCCCGCTTTGAGAACCCCGCAACGCACCGGCATCGATCGATCCGGCGGTCGGGCACGCCGCCGGCCGCCTGGCTGGGCCGGCGCAGCGTGCATCGAGTGTCACTGGCGGCCTGTCGGCCGGCGGCACGGTTGTGTCTCATCGCCCTGCTGAACAAGTCCACCAGCAACTCATGGGGGTGGTCTGCTCTCTGGTCCTCTGGTCCGGCAGCGATCGGCGGGTTGCAGCGTTGCCGCGCTGCGGTGGCGTCGGCCTGGACGATTCGGGTCTCACCTTCAGGCGCTTCGGCCGCACGGTGACATCCAGGGAAAGTGGGCTCGATGACGGCGGAGGCGGGCCGTCGGGATGGCCGCGAGCCAGGCGGCACTCGGCGGGTTTGCCGGTGGCGGGGCGTCAAGTGAAGCGGCGCTTCGTTGTGCAATCGGGCAGCGCTGTGGCTGGAACATTCGGTACGGTCGGCGCGGCTGGTCTCGGGGCGCTGAAGAGGCGGAATTGTCCCATCCTGACGCGGGCGATGGGCTCAAGCGCGGGGGTGGTCAACCGATAAGCGGGGATGCCTTTACCGGCCGTCCGGATCGCAGCGGTGCTCGCGATGCCGCAAACCCGGCGGGAGAGGCGACCTGGTTGGAGCCCGCATCCATGACGCGTACTCAGACGCTTGTGTTCGTTATGGTCTCGGTGACGATGGGGGCAGTGGTGTTCGCCGCCGTTCACTACCGGCCTGAGCCGACCCTCGCCCCCCCGCTGCCCGGATCGGTTGCGCCTACGGGTCAGTCCAACCCGCAGCCGCAGCAGCCGCCATCCCGCAGCGAATCCCCCCGCGGCGGGGAGGATGGGGCGATCATCGCCCTGCGCTCGCCCGATGGGGGTGGGCTGTTTTCTTCGGGCACCTTGTTCGACCGCGACATTGCCTCCGATGCACCCGCCGCGGCCGTCGACCGCGACGAGGGGATGACGAGCCAATCCCTGGCACGCGGGGCCTTCGGTGAGGATTCCGGTGCCCACGCGATCCTCCGGCCAGCGCCGGGGCCCCCATCCGCCCCGGCACCTCAGCCGAATGCCGCAGCAACCTCCTCCGACGGCGGGCAAACCCACCTGCCCCTCTCGCGGAGCCTCACCGGCAGTGGCAGCGCCGCCAGCGAAGCCGATTCCGGCTCCAGCACGGGCGGCATTTCCGGCGACAGTGGCGCCACTTCATCCGGCAGCGCAGGTGGAGGCACTTCCGCGGCGGAAGGAAGCGCACCATCCGGTGGTGGTACCAGCGGCGGTTCCTCCGGGGGCGGCGGTTCTTCCGGCGGCGGGGCGTCGGCGCCGGCGTTTGTGGCGCCTGGTTCGACCGCCGGCACTTCCAACGGCTCTTCCACCGCCGATGAGCCCCGGCAGGACCCGCAGGATCCGGTCGATGGGCCCAACACCTCGACCGATCACGGCGAGGACGGCGACAGCGGCAGCGGCGGCAGCGGCGGCAGCAGCAGCGGCGGCGACAGCGACGACGGCGACGATGCCGCCGGTGCAGCGCCCGCCACCCCCAAGGAGCCATCGGGCGAGGACGGCCCCGATGCCGGGACCGGGCCCGCTCCCGATGCCCCCATCGGCGCCCCCGACACCGACCCTTCCGATGAAACATCCGAAGGCAAATCCGACGGCCCGTCCGGTGACGATTCCGGGGACGGTGCCGGTAGCCATCCCGCGGACGATTCCGGGGACACTTCCGGCGGCGACTCCGGGGACACTTCCACGGACGGCTCCGGGGACACTTCCGGCGAGGACTCCGCAGACACTTCCGCGGGCGACTCCGCAGACACTTCCGCGGGCGATTCCGAGGACACTTCCGGCGGCGACTCCGGGGGCACTTCCGGGGGCACTTCCGGGGGCACTTCCGGGGGCACTTCCGGGGGCGGGGGCGGGGAGCAGGCGCCTTCCGGGGGTTCGTCGGAAGATGAGGCGGACGGTCCCGACGTCTCCGACCCTCCAACGGATCCGCGCGACCTCCACGATGGCTGGAAGTTCTATGACCTGCGGCACTACATCGGGCGTCCATCGCCGGAGGAAGATGGGCTTCTGCCCATGCGCATCGTGCCCGAATCGGCCTTCTGGCCGCAGGGCGCTGACCGCGATCAACCCCATGAGGAGCGCGTGCGCCACGTGGCGCGCAACCTGCCCACCGATCGGCCCGTCGTGCTCAACATCGAGTGCTGGCCGCGGCCGATGACGGACCTGGACACCCTGCGCGAAAGCGTCGACAAGCTGATTCAGGTGGCCTTGTGGATTCGCGAGGAGAACCCCGATGTCCGCTTCGGCTACTACGCCATGGCCCCGCAACGCAACTACTGGATTCCGGTGCGATACCACGATCGCAAGCTCCAGCGCGACGGCCATCCCCGCCGCGAGCAGGCCTACCAGGAGGCCCGCGAGCGGCTGGAACTGTGGCAGCGGGTCAACGAGGAGGAGTTCGGCCGCCTGGCCGAGGTGGTCGATTACATCTTCCCCTCGATCTATACCTTCTACGACAACCCCGAGCGTTGGCGCATCTATGCCAAGTACAACATCCGCGAGGCCTACCGCTACGGCAAGCCCGTCTACCCGTTCATCTGGGCCAAGTTTCACCCCAGCAACGCCGAGCTGCGCGGCATCTACGTCAGTGATGCGTATTGGATGGACATGCTGCTGACCGTGCGAACCCAGGCCGATGGCGCGGTGCTGTGGGGCGGATATCGAAAACAGTGGAACCCCGAAGCCAGTTGGTGGAAGCTGACCCAGCAGTTCCTCACCACCCCCCTGCCCGTCCTCATCGGCGACTGAGCCGGTGCCGGGGCAGGCGATGACGGCGGCCCGTTGGGTGTGGGACACGAAAAGCGGCCGGTTCCGGTGTCTCACGCCAGGGCGCCGAGGTGCCCACGGGAGTCTCTCACGTCGCGTGCCAAGGACCTGGAAGCGGCCGAGCCAGCCGCGCTCCCTGGCGGTCCGCGTCCGGCGATTATCCGGGCAGAGCGGAGAAGAGCCGGGCGCGTTGGTCAGGCGCGGTCATGGAGCGAAGCGAGCCGCCTTCACTCGGTCCGGGCTGGGGAAGCGTCGGGCTGCTGGGCTGCGGCATCGGGCAGCAACGACTCTTCAATGCCGGACACCGCACGCTCGAAGAGCTCTTCAGGCATGGGGCGGTCGGTCATCAGGATGATGGTGCGATTGGAAAGATAGCGCTGCACCGCCTGCTGAAGCGCTTCGCCATCGAGGGCCTGTACCTGTTGCATGAAGCGCACGGATGAATCCTCACCCAAGCCGTAAAGCGCCTCGAGTGCTGCATCGGTGGCACGCTGGCTGTTGGACTGGCGCGAGAGGAACTCTCGGGTAAGCACCGCCGCGCGGGCGAAGGCCAACTCCTCCTCGGGCACCTGCTGCTCGATCACGCGGTCGAGCACGCGCACCGCGCGGCGGAGGGCCTCGGGCGCGGTCTCGTGCGTGCTGTTGAACGCCACGGTGAAATGACCCGGCCGCAGCCCCGTCTGCTGGAACGCCCACACCGCATACGCCAGCCCCGGCCCCTCGCCCCGCAGCGACTCGGTCAGCCAGCCGGAGGGAAAGCGGCTGAGCACCGTGCCCAGCACGCTCATCGCCGCGTAGTCCTCCTCATCGCGGCGCGGCAGCGGCCCCAGCCCGATGAGCGCTGCGGCCACGCGGTCCTTGCTCGTCTCGACCTGCTTCGCCCGCGGCCGGGGCGGCGGCGGATCGCCCGCCAGGGCCGCCTGCGGCGCCCGCCGCGGCAGCGAGCCGAACGCCCCCTCCGCCAGGCGCCGGGCCTCGGCCACCTCGACATCACCGAAGATCGCCAGCACCGCCGTCTCGGCGCCCAGGTAGTCGCTGTGGAAGCGGCGAAGGTCGTCGGGTGTGAACTCGGACACGGCCTCGCGGCGGCCAAGCGGCGTCTGTGACCAGGGGTGGTCACCGTACCATGCCTGCCGGAAGTGGCGGGAAAGCTCACCGAACCAGCGGTCCTGCTCGCGGTCGATCGCCGCCAGCAGCCGACGCCGGACGTTGGACCACTCATCCTCGGGGAAGGTCGGCCGCAGCGTCACGTCGGCCAGCAGGTCCATGATCACCGGCAGGTCGTCGGCCAGGCACACGGCGTTGGCATAGTGGGTGTTGTAGCCGCTGTGGGTCGAGAGCTGGGCGCCCAGTTCCGCCAGTTCGCGGGCGATCTGCTGGGCATCGCGGTTCTGCGTGCCGCGCATCTGCATCGCGGCCATGGCGTTGGCCAGGCCCTCGCGGCCGGGCTCATCGGCCAGCAGGCCGCCGAGCTGGAAGAACTCGACCGCCACCGCCGGCACCAGCGTCGAGCGCTGCACGATCACGCGAAGGCCGTTGTCCAGCTCGAACCGCTCGATGGGCTCGAACCGCGGCGCCTCGGCCGCGGCTGCATCCGCGGCCTGCCGCCGCAGGGTCTCGAGCAGGTGGGCGTTGTCCAGCTCGATCGGCTCGTGCTCGAGGTCGGCGATCCGCGGCTCTTCGGCCCGCGCCAGTTCCTCGGCCTGCTCGCCCGGGGCCAGCGGCCTCAGCACCACCGAGATCAGCCGCTGCCGCTCGATGAACGCCCCCGCGGCGGCCTGCACCTGCTCGGGCGTGACCGCCTCGATGGCCTCAACGTAGTGCTGGAGGTAGTCGGGATCGCCGGTGGCCATGATGTCGGCCGTCAGGCGGGTGGCGATGCGCTGGGCGGTCTGCGCGCCGTAGACCACGCGGCCGAGCACCTGCCGCCGCGCCCGGGCCAGTTCCTGCTCGCTGACCGGCTCGTCGCGCACCTTCTTCAACTGCTCGAGCACCGCCTCGCGGACGCGCTCGAGCTGCTGCCGCTCGCTGGTGCCTTCGGGCGCGGCGGGCACCTCGGCATCGACACCGAAGAAGCCCTCACCCCAGGGGAAGCTGAGGTTGTAGGCGGTGATGGTGTTGACCAGCCCCTGCTCGTCGCGCACCGTGCGGACCAGCCGGCTGGCCTCGCCGTCGCCCAGCACGCCGGCCAGCAGGTCCAGGGCATAGTCGTGCTCCTCACCCAGCCGCGTGCCGGGAAAGGCCAGCCGCAGCCGCGTGGCCCGGATGCCGGCGCGGCCCTCGAGCTGGCGCGGCTCATCGAGCACCGGCTCGATGGGGAAGGCGATCTCGGGCAGTTCACCGGCGGGCACCTCGGCCCAGAGCTTCGCGATCTGCTCGACGACCTGCTGCTTGTCCACATCGCCCACCACGGACATGACCATGTTGTTGGGCACGTACATGCGGCGGTAGAACTCGAGTAGCTGCTCGCGGGTGATCTGCTCGAACTCATCGA
>PUMS01000430.1 GCA_003551485.1 Phycisphaeraceae bacterium
CTTGCCGTTGTCCTTGGGGATGAATACCCGACGCACCGCTTGAGGCTTGTACGTCTTGCTGCGCAGTTCTTCGTGGAGGGCATCCACGAACGCCGCGCGGCCCCCTGGGGCGCTGGTGATGTCACTCACCGTCACGCCGTCCACCCCTGGCGCACCGCCGTTCGCGATCACCAGGTCCAGGGCCGCCTCAAGCACATCTCGCCGACTGATCCGGTCGTACAACGCGTAGAACCGGAACTTCGGCTCCTGCTTCGCCT
Source organism: Phycisphaeraceae bacterium (assembly GCA_003551485.1). Classification (GTDB taxonomy): domain Bacteria; phylum Planctomycetota; class Phycisphaerae; order Phycisphaerales; family Phycisphaeraceae; genus B1Sed10-187. Next base: position 258 of record PUMS01000430.1, read on the forward strand.
TCTGATACAGCTTCTGTCGCAGGTCCGAGACTTTCCGCGGCAGGCGCTCGTTGCCGGGCAACTTCGCGCCTGTCGCTTCTTCCGTAGTGGCATCGTCGTGATGCAAGCGGCTCTCCTTACCTTTGTCGTCAGCATGCTCACAGTGAGGGTCCTTCGCTCCGGCGGCATTACCCGCCTTCGACGCTACTACGACCCTCTCCGACTGCTGACCGGCCAGCGGGACGGTTATGCTTTCCCGCCACGCCCTGGGGCACGACCCCGGGCCGGCCAGCTCTCTCAGGTTCCTGACTGGTCTGTCGGTACGCGCCTGCCCTCTTTACCCCGCGCCGCCCGCCACGGACACGCTGGTTCTGGTCCGTGGCGGCATGGGCTTCGCCATCTTCGGCAGGTTGGCCGCGGCGGTCTTGGTGTTTCGAGGCCATACCAAGGGTTCGCTCGCGCTCAGGCTCGCACCTTCGCCATCGGGGACAGTCAAGCCCCGTCGCCCGCGCACCGAAGTCGCCCCCCGGCGCACGGACCGGCCTTGCTCCCGGCGGCTCGTCGCCTCACCGCCGCAGGCCGTGGCTACATGTCGTTGCCAGCACTTCACATGGCAGACTCCTTTCATTCTGCAAGACCAGTCAGGCTTCGCCTGACGCACCGAAGGACACGGAAATGGGAGATCGAGTGCGATGGCTGATCGCTTCACGCCCGCTTCATGCCCTTTATGCACTTGTTCAATGGTCGCACCCGGCCGGGGGGGCTTGCTCATCTGTGCTGAAGATTTTGACTCCCTCTCCCTCCGGGACAGGGGAGAGGTGGCCGCCCGCGATCTTCATCCTTGTGGGTGCAGCGCCGCCTCATGAGACACCGGGTTGCAAGGCAGGGCCTTGCTGGCGGACTTAACGATGTTGTGAGGCCTTGAGTCAACGGGTGTGGGTGTCGTGTACCGAGAGGGCAGCCGCCATGACGGCATGGCCCTTCTCGGTGACGCGATGGCGGCGATGGCGGGGAAGCGATTGGTCAAGTCGCAGTCACGTGGCTCACGCGTAGGCGCGTAGGCGCGAAGAAGAACGGTCGTCCAACCGATGCAAGCCGAATCCGCCAGCCACCGGCTTCCTTCGCAGCTTCGCGCCCTGGCGTGAGACAGCTTCCCCCCCCCCACGCCCAACGCGCCCGATGGTCGTTGCGGTGTGGCCGAGGCGGGCTGGGGGCGGATGGGGAGCCGGGACCCAGCGCTGCTATCCTGTGGGGCCATGGCGAGCGATGCCGATCAAACTCAGGCCACGCCGGACCCGGTGCCGCCACTGATGCCGCCGTCGCGGTCGTTGTGGGGCAACTTCAGCTTCATGCTGATGTGGATGAGCGTGGCCGCGAGCGGCTTCGGCGACCGGATGGTGCAGATTTCCAGTGCCGAGATGCTCGGCTTCCGGGCCGAGGATGCCCAGCGCTCCGGCGTGCAGGCGGGGGTGCTGTTCTTCTTCTTCCTGCCCTACCTGGTCTTCGGGCCGCTGGGCGGGTGGCTGGCCGACACGCTGCCGCGCAAGTGGATCATGTTCAGTTGCGACCAGTTTCGCGGGCTGATCCTGCTGATCAGTGCCCTCTTGCTGGTGCCCTACGCGGTCGATGGCCGACTGCCCGAGCACTGGCACTGGCAGGTTTATGCACTGATGTTCCTGGTGGGGGTGTGTGCCGGGGTGTTCGCCCCCACGCGCAACGCCACGGTGCCGCAGGTCGTGCCGCGGGAGAGCCTTCAATCGGCCAACGCCGTGATCCTGGGCATCACCACCATCGCGGCGATGGTGGGGTTGCTGGCGGCCGGTCAGATCGTCGAGCGCGGCGCGGTGCAGAAGGGCCTGCTGGTGGGGATGCTGCTGTACATGATCAGCGGCTCGTTCTTCGCCTTTCTGCGGGTGCGGCCGATGAAGCGCCACGATGGGCAGCGCCGCGGCCAGTGGCGCCGTATCGTGCAGGGGCTGGGCTACATCCGCCGCCACCGCCGCGTGGCGTGGCTGGTGCTGGTCTACATGCTGATCTGGGCCGGCGCGAGCATCCTGCTGGCGGCTACGGCGGCGTTCGTGGGCACGCATTACGACACGCCGCGCGAGCTGATCTGGACCCGCACCACCACGCTTCAGGGCTCGGTGGGGCTGGGGATGTTGGCTTCGGCGCTGCTGCTGGCATGGCTGAACACACGCCGGGAGTCGGCCTGGGTGGCGATGGTGGCGCTGGCGGTGACGGGCCTGCTGCTGGCGGTGATGACGGTCAACCGCTCGTTCCCTGTGGCGCTGGTGCTGGCCTTTGCACTGGGCTTCAGCGGCAACGCCACGATGATCACCGTCTCGACGCTGACGCAGTTGCTCTCGGCCAACTACATCCGCGGGCGGGTATTCGGCGCGCGCGAGCTGTTGTCGACGGTGGTCATCGTGCTGGTTCACCTGGCGATCTGGCGCATGCCCGATGCCGATGCGATGATGGTGCCGGCGATGGCGGGCGCGGCGGGGGTGCTGCTGACGGTGGGCGCGCTGGGGGCGTGGGCCGAACTGCGCCGTGGGCCGCTGCCGGGCCGGTGGCTCAGCGCGGCCTGGCACCTGGTGCGGCTGTATGGCTTCGCCTGGCACAAGCTGCGCTTCACCGGCCGCCACCACGTGCCCCGCCGCGGGCCGGTGATCCTGGCGGCCAACCACACCGCGGGTGTGGACCCGTTCCTGATCCAGGCCGGTATCCCCCGCCTGGTGCGCTGGGTGATGCTACACCAGTACCGCTTCCGCGTGCTCGAGCCGATGTGGCGTGCCATCGAGCCGGTGATGCTCACCCGCCAGGGCCAGGAGCTGGGTCAGTTGCGGCAGATGATGCAGTATTTGAAGGCGGGCGAGGTGCTGGGCATCTTCCCCGAGGGCCAGATCCAGCGCGGCCACCGCGACCTGGGCGAGCTTGAACCGGGCATCGGCCTGCTGGCCCGCCGGTCGAAGGCTCCGATCGTGCCGGTATGGATCAGCGGCACACCCTGCGCGGCGAAGATGCTGTGGCACTTTGTCAAACCCAGCCACACCCACATCCTCTTCGGCCGCCCCTACCACCCCGATCCCGCCTGGACCGACCAGCAGGTCACCGACGACCTGCGCTGCCGCATGCTCGAGCTGGCGGCCATGGCGCAGAACGGTCGCAACGCAGGGGCAGACGGTCAGGCCGACCGCAGCGCTGCGCAATAGCCGGCGTGGGCCCGGCAGGTCGCCTTGTGCCGGCTGCGGGCATCGAACAGGTGCAGTGAAGCCGGCCAGGGGCCGGCCCCGCAGAGTCGGCCGCCACGCCCGCGCTACCGGATCGCAATGCGGACAGGTGCCGTTGGGTCGTTGGGATGCGCCGATGCCGTGCAGTGGGGAAAGTCCGCCCGCGGGGTTCATCGGTCACTCCGACCAGGCGGTCTGGCCGCCCATCATCGTCGGCACGCCGCGCCGCCGGCGCCCGCGTTCAAAGCCGCGCCATCGCATCGGTCAGGTCGATGATCTGCCCGGCCCCTTCCAGCCGTGAACGCAGCGTGTCCGGATCGACCTCGTGCATGTCCCGGCCGGCTTCGAGCGCCAGGGCCGCCGCGGTGCCCGCCGCCTCGCCGAGCTTCATCCACGTCGGCTCGACGCGGATGCCGCAGAATGCCACGTGCGTGGCACTGACGCATACCGGCACCAGCAGGTTCGAACACGCCGCCGCCGCCGGCACCATGCAGCGGTAGGGAATCTGAAAGATGCGCCCCTTGAGCCACAGCCGGCCTTCGTTGCGAAAGCCCTCATCAGCGATCGCGTAGCGGTCGACCCAGTGGCAGTCGATGTAGTGGGAGCCGAGGCAGACCGCATCGTCCTTTCGCCGCTCGTCGCGCAGGTCGCGCTGGGTCATGATGTAGACCCCCTCCATCCGCCGGGCCTCGCGGATGTACGGCTCGTAGGGCCAGTGGCCGTTGTCGGCGTATTCATCCGCCGGCAGGCCCAGCGACCGCATCTGCTGCTGCATGGCATCCGGGATGCGCGGGTCGCAAGCCAGACAGTGCATCAGGCTGAGGTTGTACCGGCGGAGTTGTTCGAACGTCCGACGGCGCTCGGCGTAACTCGCCGTCGCCCATGGCGTGGCGATGCCGCGCATCGCCAGCGAGACCACCGCCCGCTGGTTGTTGTTGCATTCGTACTTGTCACCGGGCAGCGGGTACAGGCCCAGCACCTGCTTCAGTTCGGTCACCGTCCCGACCTCGATGCAGCGCGCCAGCAGCTCATGGTCGCGCAGCGCGTACGCATCGGGCGATGGGATCGGGATGCGGTTGTCCGGCCTCGAGGTCAGCGTGATCCGGAAGTTCATCACCTGCACCTGATCCGAGGCCTCGCCCTCCTCCGGCGGCGGCTGATCCGAGAGCCCGGGCAGCACCCCCTCGCCATCTCGCGGGCTGACAGGAATGAGCGGGTCGGCCCACGTCACGCCCGCCATCGGTTCGGCCTCGCTTCGCCCCTCGCGGCCGATGCGGAAGGGCACCCCCGCCGCGGCCAGCAGATCGCCCTCGTAAGAGGCATCAACGAACGCCGCGGCTGAAACCGAGGTGCCATCCTCGAGCACGATCCGGTCGATACGCCGATCGCGCATCGTCACCGCCGTGAGCCGACTGTCATAACGGACCGTGATGCGCGGATGTTCCAGCAGCCGCAGCAGTTCCGATTCGAAGTGCCGCGAGTTGAACCAGCCCGGCCGCGACGGCCATGTCTCGGGATAGTGCCTGGCCAGCCGATCGAAGAACTCGCGGCATATGCCGCCGAAGGTCTCGGCGGGGAACATGTGATGCTGCTCGTTGTTGTTCAGCCCGCTGGTATTGAGCCCGCCCACGTGCCCATCCGGCTCCAGCAGCAGCACCCGCACCCCCAGCCGGGCCGCCGCCACCGCAGATGCCACGCCCGAAGGGTTCGCCGTATAGACCACCAGGTCGAATCCGCAGACGTCAGGTGAAGCATCCATCATGGCGCCATTGTGCTCCATCGTGAAGGCGTGGAAAAAGCAGCCGCGCGGCAGGCGTTCACGGCCTGCGGCCAACGTCATGCCCGCGGGTGTCCGGCAGGGCGCGATGGACGGGCCGGGGGGCCGGGGCGCAGGAGCGTGCGGGGTTGAATCAGGCGTCGGGGGCTTGCGGGGCCTGGGGCGGGGCGGCGCGGCGGGGGGCGGGTTGGGTCTTGGCGCCGATGAGGGCATCGTAGACGTTGCGGGCGTGGGCGGTGATGCGGCGGTAGTCGGTCAGCAGGGTTGTGTAGATCATGCTCAGGCCCGGGTCCATCGCCGAATCGACCAGGCGCTGAAGGTGGCCGTCGCGCAGCTCCTTGATGCGGCTCTTGATCCGCTCGTTGATCTCGAGCACCCACTTGTCATCGGGCCGGCGGCGGTTCTCGTAGGCCTCGGTCACGTGTTTGAAGTAGGTGATGATCCAGCCGTGAATCTGCTCGAGTTCACGGCGCTGCTCGTCAGACAGCTCGAGCTTGCGCTCGCGCAGGCGCAGATAGTTCTTGAGCACGCTCGAGAGCAGGTCGCTGGCGGCCTCGTACTCGTGGGCGATGCGCAACTGCTGGCGGCCCTCCCCGGCCACCGAATGGGGCACGGTGCCATCGAGCACGTCGGTGAGGAAGGCCACGATCTCGCGTTCGATGTTGTCCAGCA
>PUMS01000335.1 GCA_003551485.1 Phycisphaeraceae bacterium
CCCTCATCATCCTCGGCCGCCACGTGGTAGCTGTCCATGCCACCGACAGCCAGAAACATATCATCTGTGATGATGTGAGTTCCATCATCGTCGGTTGTGTAGCACTTGTCCTCCTCCTGGTGCTTGAATCTGCCGTTGCGGCCTTTCTCAGCGGCACTGTAGGCGAGGTTGTCGTCGGCTGGCTCGAGTCTGACCGTGAACGGATGGGCGCCCTCGCGATTGAAACGTACCCGGATGCGCGGCTTATTCGTCAGCCGGTCGGCGTTGGCCACACGGGTGCCATCGACCCAGGCATCGTCACGCGGGAGGTTGACCCACTGGCGTGAAGGGCCGGCGATCTCGGTCTCATCATCGCCCTCCAGGAACTGGATCGAGACGATCCGCACCGCCTGCTCCTCCTGGAGCGGGCACGGCTGCTCGGTGCCCCCCACGGGGCAGTCGCTGAAGTTCTTATCCGCATCCTCGCGGGCTGACTTCAATGCCCTGGCGGCCACGTACGCGCCCACGGCCACCGCCGCCAGCGCCGCCACCACACCGATGATCACCGGGAGGATCACGCCCCGCCCCCTTCCTGTTCGGCCTGCTTTTCGAGCCGCGCCAGGGCCTCATCGTACAGCCGCTCGATGCGGTCGGTGGGACTCTTGATCGCCTGGTCGTTGAGGATTTCGCCGGCCCAGGGGTATCTGTCATCGGTATCGAAATCGGGGCCGTGGATGACCATCAGGTCGATGTACTTGCACACGTCACGTTCGGCGACGATGCCATATTCGCCGGCGCGTTCGATGCCGTGGCGAATCAACGCCCGGGCGCCGTCTTCCTCGATGGCCTTGAAGTGCTCGGGAAAGCACTTTTTCAGGTGCACGACCATGCGGTCCTCGAAACTCCGCCGCGTGGCCTCGGCCAGGGCATCGTTCTGCTGTTTGCGGATGCGAAGCATGGGATGCTCCTGGCGGTCCATGCAGCGCCGAAGCCCCGGGCGCTGCTTATCAGGATGGCCGATGCGGCGGCCGGGCCTGCCGGGCAGCGACTCAGCCCCTGCCGGTCCACCGTCCCGCCGCCACTTCGACACCTCGCCGATGCAGCTTGCCGTCGCGCACGCTCATGACCAGGAGCGTGGCCGGGTCTTCATCCTCCATCAGATAGCTGCGCACGGGGCCGAACACGCCGGCCAGCTCTTTGGCGTTGCACGTGGGCAGGTACACCCGCATCACGCGCGGGTCGTAGTAGCGGAAGTAGACCACCTTGCCATCGGGGTTCCGCACCAGCAGGAAGGTGCGAAAGTGCTTTCGCATTGCCCGCAGGTCCGCCGCGGCCGGCGCCACGGCGAAGATGCCCCAGTGGTCGGCCCAGCCTTCATCGAGCACCCACTCGGTGAAGGGGTGGTCGGCCTCCAGCCGCGCCAGGTAGGGCGCGGCGGCGGCCACGTCGGGCGCCAGTTCGCCGCGGTAGAGGCAGGTGTGCTGGGGCGCCAGTTCCTTCAGCTTCGCAGGCAACCCCTCGATCGATGCGCCGTCAAGGACGGCCCAGGCGCCGGTCCGCTCATCGGCGAACAGCGCTTCATGCAGGGCCTGGGCTGGCGCGGTGCGTGGCACGAGCGGGCTCCTTCGGCGGCATCAGCCGCCCTGCGACTGCTGCTGCCGGCGCGCCTCTTCGCACTGTTCGCAGAAGGGCGTGCCATCTCGCGCGGCGGACTCGAGCACCGCCGCGGCGGGGCTGAAGGCCTGAACCTCGGGCTCCTCGGGCTGCTCGGGCTCGACGGTCTGGCCGCCTTCGGCATCATCGGCATCATCGGGCAGCGTGGCCGAATCCGGCGAAGCACCGGCGCCGGAGCCGGCGGGCGAGCCGGGGCCGGAGGCGATCTTGATCAGGCTGCCGTCGATCGTCACCATCGACCCCTTGATCGTGGCGCCGGCCGGATCGAGCACCACGTTGCTGCCGCCGCACTTGAGCGTCAGCCCCTGCATGGCCTCGATCACGACGGTAGCGGCCTTCAGATGAATCTCGTTGCCGCCATCGACCCCCATCTTGCCATCGGCCCTGATCTGCACGTCGCTGCCGGTACGGACCGACAGCGTGCCGTCGATGCTCTGGTTCTGATCGCCATCGACGGTCTGGTGGCGGTCGCCTTTGACGTGCTCGAAGGCATCGTTCTCGACGGTGAGGTGGCGGTCGTTCTCGACCGTCTCACGCCGGTCGTTCTTGACCCGCATGTCCAGGTCCTTCTGGGCGTGGATGAACATCTGCTCATCGCCGGCTTTGTCCTCGAAGCGGATCTCGTTGAAGCCCTCGGCATCCGGGGTCGAGTCGGTCTTGACCGTCGAGCGGGTCTTGTTCTCGGGCAGTTCGTAAGGCGGCATCGCGGCCGCGTTGTAGACGCTGCCGGTGATCACCGGCCGGTCCGGGTCGCCCTCGAGGAAGCTGACGACCACCTCGTGACCGATGCGCGGCAGAAAGACCGCGCCCCAGCGCGGACCGGCCAGGCTCTGGGCCACGCGGACCCAGCACGACTGGCTGCCCGAAGCGCTGCGCCGGTCCCAGTAGAACTGCACCCGCACACGGCCGAGTTCATCGGTGTGGATTTCCTGGCCGTCCGGACCGGTCACCAGGGCCGTCTGCGAGCCGTAAATGAGGGGCCTGGGGGTGCTGCGCGGCGGACGGAAGGTCCGCGAATCGGGTATCGCCTCGAAGCTGTTGCGGTACTCGAGACTGGGTGCCGCAGCGCGGGACACGAAGGCGCCGGTCATCTCCGCCTCGTGCTGCACCGCGGTGATGACGTAACCCCTGCCCTCCTCGCCATCATTGGGATGGGCCTCGATATGGAAGCTCACACCCGCTGAAAACCCGCGGCAGATGCTGCCGCCGAGGACCACCTCATGATGGCCTTCCTCCGCTTCCATGCGGATGCGCGCCAGCGCCTCGCCGCGCGAGACCTGGGCGTAGCCGCCGGGATACTCAAACTGCTCGAACTTCTCGACGTTGTCCAGCTCGACGACGGTATTGGTTGCCGTCACCACCGGCTTGAGCGGCGCTTCGGGGTCGCGATCACTCAGGCTCCAGCGGCCGGTACGGAAGCTGAAGGCATGCTCCCAGCGGTCGAGCGTGTCGGTGGCGTTGGGCGCGCCCAGGTGGCCGCGCATCTGCACCTTCTCGTGCTCGATCGGCTCATAGGCCTGAGCGCTGTCGGCCAGCACGAGGGTGTGCTTGCCGTTCTCGTGCCGGAAAAAGTAAAAGATGCCCTCTTCCTCCAGCAGTCTGCTGATGAAGGCGAAGTCGCTCTCACGGTACTGCACGCAGTATTCGCGCTGCGGCGGGGCCGAGCCGATGCCTGCGGTGGAAAAGTCGCTGAAGCCGCGGTCACTGAAGACCTGCTCGATGATCTGCTGCGCCGTCATCTGCTCGAAGATGCGGCAGTCGGCCTGACGTGTGAGAAACCACAGCCACGGCACCATCTCGGCGTAGTAGACGTGGAACCGGTCATCCCGGCCGCGGTAGGCGAATCGGCTGACGTAGCCGTTGAAGTAGCGCCAGCTCTCATCCGGGCGCATCACCCCCACGGTGACGTTCTTGCCCACGATGTCGGCCGGATCGATGGCCTTTTCGGTCGAGACCATGTGAAGCTCGAACTGGAACAGGCTCGAGAGGCGCTCCTGCCCGGCGAAACGCTTGAGCAGCAGCACATCCCTGCCCAGGGGCGTCTCGACGGAGAGCCGACGGTTTTCCTGCGTGTAGGTTTCCATCACTTGACCACCTCAGCCGGCCCGGCCCCCCGCCATTCAAACACGCCCGGAGGTACGGGGCCGGTGAGCCGCAACCCGTGGTTACCGGGCCCGAACCAGGTCAACCGGTCAGACGCCCGGGACGGCGTGCGGCGAAACCGGCGCTTCCGGGAGGCGAGAGCGCGGCCGGCCACGGACATGCGGGAGCATCTCCGTGGCCCGGGCCGGGCTTCCCTTCCCTTCGCGCCTCCGCCCTGCTGTGCATCGTGGCCGGGAAGCCGACCGGCCCGGCAGGGGTTGGTGGGCCGGGGAGCCGACCGGCCCGCTCCGCCGCGCCGGGGTCGGGCCAGGCCCGCGGTATCGAGCCGGCACCGAACCCCGCCTGCCGCCGCGGGCATCAGTCCACCAGGTCAACTGACACCTTCACCGGGGTTGTACTTGGCCGGGACGTTGCCCTTCTTGTCGCCGGTCTTGGGATCGACCACGATGTAGTTCCACTCGACCTCGGTGAAAGCCAGTGTCACCGTCTCCGAGGGCAGGGGCTGGCCGCTGGCGTTGCCGTGGAAGCTGTAGCTGCTGACGATGACGTTCTTGAGCTTGAACTCGAGATAAGGCTCCTGCTTGTTCTTGACCGTGGTGCACATGTGCAACTCGGCCTCATCGAAGAAGGTGCCGTTGGCGCAGGCCTCGGCGAGCTTGGTCGAGCTCTTGTCGAGCTGGCGTACCAGGGTGATGTCACTGAGCACGGTCTCACCCTTGGTCCGCTGCTGGTCCTTGGCGCCCTCGGGGATGGTGCGGTGGATGCCCGAGTCGACGGCCTCCAGGATGATCCAGTCGGCGTGGCTCTTGTCGGTGGCTTCGCCCTTGATTCCAGCGAGGTTGAGGAAGGCAGGCATGTTCAACTCCTTGTTGTAAAGGGGGTTGCGGCTGGCGGTTGCCCGTCGGGTCCAGGACCATTTCGATGGCCGCGGCGGGTTGGCTCACCATTCCGGTTCGCTCCAGCCGCCGATCTCGCTCGACCCGCGTGACGCCCCTATTCTCGACCGCTGCGGCCGAATGTTGCGTGGATGGGACCAAATTTGTGCTTTTTTTCGCCACTCCCCCCTGCTCCGCAGGCCAGGTGAGCAAGAGCCTCCAGCGCACCGCGGATTTTCCATCGCCGTGAGGGTAGCCAAACCGGGTGTGCGACCGCCGGAGCAAGGGGTAGCCAGAGCGTCAGACCACCATCCCCACGCCACCATCCGCCCTACGCGCCGTCGCCCCGCGCAGCGCGGGCTTGAGCCCGCGGTAGCAGGTGACGATGCCGAAGGTCCACCGCCGGCAGGTGATCGACTCAAGGCCCGATTCGGCCATGTGCCGGCACAGGTCGGACTGGCTCAGAAACGTGTCCACGCTGCGGGGCAGGTAGCGATAGGCGCCGCTGCGGTCGCCGGCGATCATCGTCGCCGTTCGTGGAAGGATGTGCTGGAAGTAGGCCTGGTACAGCCAGCGCAGCGGGGCCAGCCGCGGCAGGCTGAACTCGAGGATGACAAGCCGCCCACCCGGCCGCAGCACGCGGGCGAACTCGCCGATCGCCCGCGCCGGGTCGGCCACGTTGCGGATGCCGAAGGCGATGCTCACCACGTCCACCGAGGCATCGGCCAGGGGCAGGGCCATCGCATCGGCCGCCAGCCAGTGGCAGGGGCCGGCCCCCACCGCCCCCCCGGTCCCCCCGGCCTCCGCGGTCGCTGCGCCGTTGCCGTGGCGCCGCTGCCAGGCGTGCCGCCACCGGCCGCGGGCACTCTTGGCCGCCGCGAGGGTCAGCATCTCGGGGGTGAAGTCGGCGCCGAGAATGCGCCCAGCGCCCGCCCGGGCGAATGCCAGGGCCAGGTCGCCGGTGCCGCAGGCCACATCCAGCACCACCTCACCGCCCCGCACCTGCGACATTCGCACCGCGCGGCGGCGCCAGAGCTGGTCGATGCCCAGCGCGTGCAGCCTGTTGTTGAGGTCGTAGCTGGGGGCGATGGCAGCGAACATCGCCCGCACGCGCCGGGCCTTGTCCGCCCGGCCGTGGGGATCGGCCAGTTCCCGTTGCGTCCAGGCCGTCGAGGGCTGGGGTCCGCCGTCGCCGCCAGGGGCAGAGGCAGGCGGATGACCCGCCCCGCCGCGGGCTGAACGGGCTGCCGCGTCCCCGGAGGCAACTCCA
>PUMS01000036.1 GCA_003551485.1 Phycisphaeraceae bacterium
CGACCCAGAGCCTGTTCGCCATCTTCGTGGTGATGGCCACCGTGCTCATCTCCGCGGTCTACCCCGCGCTGCGCGCCAGCCGCAGCGCCAATCCCGGCCTGGCGCGCACCTGGCGCATCCCCGAGCCGCAGGGCGACCGCTGGGAGATGGTGTTTCCCTTCACCGTCTCGGCCTACGACATCACCGGCGTGGTCAGCTACCTGGCCGAGCACTTCCGTGCGCACGAGGATGCGGGCCTGGGCGGCTTCGCTTCGCGCCACGTGCGCATCAGTCGCGAGGCGGGTACGGGCAACATCACCCTCAGCGGGCACTTCGCCCTGGCGCCTTTCGACCTGGGCGTGACGCAGGACTTCACCCTCACCGCCACGCCGTCGCAGATTCCCGGTGTGGATGAGGTGGCCATCACCATCGAACGCCGCAGCGGCGCCTACGGCGACTGGAAGCGGACCAACCGCGTGTTCATTCACGACCTGCGCCAGCAGTTTCTGCTGTGGCGCACGCTCTCGACCGAGGCGGTTGAGAGCTACCGCCTGCGCACGCTCAGGGAACTGGGCCAGGAGCAGGATCAGGAAGAACCGGCCACGCCCGTCGCGGCGCCGGCTACAGGAGGCAGCACGTGAGCCGCAACGCTTCGGGCACGGTGCGGGTGGACAAGGAGCTCGAGGAGTTCCGCAGCCTGATGGAGCCGCCCTCGACCTTCGAGGAAGGCTTCACCTGGCCGGCGTTCTTCGGCGCCCTTTTCGTCTCGCTGGTGATGGTGCCGGGCGCGATCTACATGGCCCTGATCGCGGGCACGACGATCGGCCCGGCGGCGCAGTGGGTGACGGTGATCCTGTTCATCGAGGTCGCCCGCCGCGCCAACAAGAGCCTCAAAAAGGCCGAGATTTTCACCCTCTTCTACCTCACCGGCGCCATCATGGCACCGGCGGCGGCGGCGACGGGTCTGTTCGACGGCGGCCTGCGCCTGCTGTGGGTGCAGTTCTACGCCCAGAGTTCGGCCGCGCAGGCCAGCGGCATCGCCGAGCAGTTGCCCATCTGGGTCTCGCCCACCGATCCCAGCGTGCTCGACCAGCGCTCGGTCCTGATGTGGGAGTGGCTGCCCGCCATCGGGCTGATCGTGTTCACCACGGTCCTGGGCCGCATCGACAACATGGTCCTGGGCTACGGCCTGTTCCGGCTGACCAGCGACGTCGAGAAGCTGCCGTTTCCCATGGCCCCGCTGGGCGCCCAGGGCATCCTCGCCCTCAGCGAGGAGCAGACCGAGGAGTCGGGCAAGCCCGACATCGGCGGCGACACCCCCCAGGCCAGGGGCTGGCGGTGGCGCATCTTCTCGATCGGGGCGTTCATCGGCCTGGTCTTCGGCGCCATCTACATCGGCCTGCCCATCATCACCGGGGCGCTGATGGATGAGCCGATCGTCATCTTCCCCATCCCTTTCGTCGACCTGACGCAGAAGACGGCCCACGTGCTGCCGGCGGTGGCAGTGGCGCTGTCGTGGGACCTTGGCCATCTGATGATCGGCATGGTGCTGCCGTTCTTTGCCATGCTCGGGGCTTTCATCGGGCTGCTGATCACGTTCATCGCCAACCCGATCCTCTACCACTTCGACATCCTCAGCGCCTGGACGCCGACCGACCCCTACGTGCGCACGCTGTTCAAGAACAACGTCGACTTCTACTTCAGCTTCTCGATCGGCGTGTCGCTGGCCATCGCGCTGGTGGGTCTGTCGGCCCTGTTCGCCGGCTTGTACCGGCTTCGCCGCCGCAGGCAGGAGATGGCCCTGCGCGGCGAGACGATGGACAACCCCTACGCCCCGCCCACCGGCCGCGGCGACCTGCCGCCGTGGCTGATCGCGGCCATCTACTTCATCAGCACAGGCCTCTACATCGGCGTCTCCTGCCTGCTGCTCTACCAGGTGCACGGCGAGGTGCACCGCGGCGTGCTGATCGCGATGCTCGGCTACGGCTTTGTCTACACGCCGCTGATCAGCTACGCCACGGCGCGGCTCGAGGGCATTGCCGGGCAGGTGGTGACCATCCCCTTCGTTCGCGAGGCGGCGTTCATCCTCTCGGGCTACCGCGGCGTGGCGGTGTGGTTTCTGCCCATCCCGCTGCACAACTACGGCGAGCGGGCCGTCAGCTACCGCCAGGCCGAGCTGACGGGCACACGCTTCTACTCGATCTGGAAGGCGGACCTGATCCTCACGCCGCTGATCATCGTCTGCGGCCTGATGTTTGCCCACCTGATCTGGCGGCTGGGCCCCATCCCCGGGCCGCAGTTCCTCTTCGCCCAGGAGATGTGGGACTTCTATGCCGAGAACCAGTCGATCATCTTCTCCTCGACGCTGACCGGCTTCTCGGAGTTCGATGAGGCGTTCAACCCCTGGTACATCGTCGCGGGTCTGGGGCTGGGCGTGTTCGCCTTCGGTGGGCTGACGGCCATGGGCACGCCGGTCTTCCTGGTCTATGGTGTGGTGCGCGGCCTGGGCCAGACCGTGCCCCACGCGGTGTTCCTTGAGTTTCTCGGGGCGCTGATCGGCAAGTTTTACTTCCAGCGCAAGCTGGGCCTGCGCTGGCGCCAGTACGTGCCGGTGGTTGCCGCGGGCTTCAGTTGCGGTGTGGGCCTGGTGGGCACGTTCGGGGTCGGCGTCGTCTTCCTGGTCCGCGCGGTGTTCCAGCTTCCCTACTGACCGGACCCGAATTCATGGCAGACCACCGCTCCCGTGCCGACACGCAGGCCACCGCCGCGGCCGAGAGGTCTCAGCCGGCTGATGCCGGCGTCCCCACTCACTCGGCCGCGCCCGGCGTGGGGCAGGTGCTCATCACCGTGCGCGGCATCAGCAAGACCTACCGCCTCAAGGGTGAGACGGTCTACGCCCTGGACGATGTCAGTCTCGATATCTACGGGGGGGAGTATCTCTCGATCATGGGCCCATCCGGCTCGGGCAAGAGCACGCTGTTCAACATGATCGGCGCCCTGGACCGGCCAAGCGGCGGCACGGTGCGCATCGGCGAGCTGGACCTGACGAGGCTCACCAGCCGCCAGCTCGCCCACGTGCGCTGCCAGTACATCGGCTACATCTTCCAGGCCTACAACCTCATCGAGTCGGTCAGCGCCCTGCGAAACGTCGCCCTGCCTCGCATCTTCGCCGGTGAGCCCACCAGCGCCGCCGAGGAGGCCGCCGCCCGCTCGCTGGGGCGCGTCGGCCTTGGCGACCGCGTCCACCACCGGCCCGGCGAACTCTCCGGCGGCCAGCGCCAGCGCGTGGCCATCGCCCGCGCCCTGGTCAACGACCCGCTGGTGCTGCTGGCCGATGAGCCCACGGCCAACCTCGATTTCAAGACCGGCGGCGCCATCATCGACCTGCTCAAGCAGCTCTCGGTGGATCGCGGCGTGACCGTCATCACCGCCACCCACGACCACAAGATGCTGGCCAACAGCGACCGCATCGTCTGGATCAAGAGCGGCCGCATCGACCAGGTCCAGCGCCGCGAAGACCTGGACATCGAAGAAGGCTCCGTGGATGCGGACTGATCCCCGGCCTGTCCCTGTTTGACGTGGCGCCTGCCGTGACCGGGCACGCCCCCGGCTTACCAGTGGTCCCACTGCGGGCGGCCGACGGCGATGCTGCGGTGGACCAGCGCCCCGGGGCCGCCGGCATGGTTGTTATGGGAGGCGAAGATGTTGTCGTACTCGGTCCAGATGCCGGCGTAATGCGTGGTCTGCTCGTATTCACCGAAGTCGACGCTGCCATCGCCGCGGCCGAAATGTCCTTCCCATGATTGGCCATCGTACCACCGGGGATTGCCGCCCGAACCGTATCCATCCATCCCCTGGTCGCGATCGGCGGCAAGGATGGCCTGGCTGTTGGCCGATGTGCGCCACTCGAGGCGGCGGGCATCACGGTACTCGACGCCCCCGTAATCCAGATGGTTCATCCATTGGAGCGCCAGCATGGCATAGGAGTAGTTGTGCCGGCCGAAGTCCTGAATGTCGTTGCCTTCGAACACCACCCTTTCCGGGTCACTCTCCGTGAAATCGTGGCGGTACTCGAAGGGACTGATCAGGCCCTCCGGCGCGGTATAGCCTCCCGAGACCAGTTCCCAGTACCGCCGCTGGGTGTTCATCCCCGCAGCGCGCTCGGGCAGGCCGTGAGCCGCCCGCCCTGTCCGGATGAAATTGCCCCGACGGTCATAGCCGACGAAATAGCCGTTGTTGTCCGCCCCCTGCGAGTGCAGGGCCTGAACCAGGCTGCGGACGTTGGAGGCATTGACCGCGCGCCGGGCGGCCTCCCGCGTGGCCTCCAGCGCCGGCAACAGCAGTGCGATCAACAGGGCAATGATGCCGATGACGATCAGCAACTCGATCAGGGTAAAACCTGCCGCCCGACGGGCCGCAAATGGGCGATGCAAGATCACAACCGATCCTCCATTCACTGCTGCCTCACCGCTCCTGTTCCATTTCCATTATCGCCGCCAATGCCGGGCAAATCAACTCAACTTGCGCACCGCGACGCGGTGTGACGTCACTTGCGGTGCCGACTTTGCGCAGATGGATGTCGCAAAATGCGTCGGATGTCCGCCGTGTTGTGGCTCAACAGCCTTGGAGCGTGGTGATGGCGCAGCGCTGGGGGTTGGCAAGGGGAAGGTCCTCGAGCTGATCCAGCCGGCGCCACAGGGCGGCGGTGCCCCGGCGCAGGCGCCCGCCGTGGGTCGATGCCTGCCACAGGTGAAAGTGGATCGTGCGGTGGGTGGTCCGGTGGGTGAAGTTGGCGGCGGTGGCCGGTGGGGCGATGTCCAGGCCGTAGCGGCTGTGCACCCAGCCGACCAGCGCGGGCGCGGCCGGTTCACCGTCGAGGGTTTCGTTCACCGGCAACTGCCACATGCCCGCCCACAGGCCATCATCGGGCCGTTTCTCCAGCAGCCATCGCCCGCCCCGCTCGATGGCCACGATGTGATGCTCGACAGTCTGAGGCTGCCGCCGCGGCCGGCGCCGGGGCAGTTGCCGCTCGAGACCGCATTGATGAGCCCGGCACAGGGCCGCCACCGGGCAGTCACCGCACGCGGGGCTGCGGGGCCGGCAGAGGGTGGCCCCCAGTTCCATCATCGCCTGGTTGAAATCCCCGGGCCGGCGCGAGGGCAGCAGCGCTGCCGCCAGGCGCCACAGGTGCCGGCGTGTGGCTGGTTCGTCGATGACCGCCTCGATGGCCTCGAGGCGGGCCAGCACACGGGCCACGTTGCCATCGACCACCGCCTCCCGCTGCTGAAATGCGATCGAGGCCACGGCTCCGGCCGTGTAGGGGCCGATGCCGGGCAACGCCGCCAACTTGGCGGCGTTGCGGGGAATGGTTCCGCCATGCTGATCGACCAGGGCCCGAGCGGCCCGGTGCAGGTGGCGCGCACGCCGGTAATAGCCCAGTCCCTGCCACAGGCTCAGCACGCGCTGCTCGTCCGCCGCGGCAAGCTCGAAGACCGTGGGCAAGGCGCGGATGAAGCGCTGGAAGTAGTCCACCACCGTGGCCACCTGCGTCTGCTGGAGCATCGCCTCGCTGACCAGCACGTGGTAGGGGTCGACCCGGCCCCGGTCATCCTCACGCTGCGGGTCCGCCCGCCAGGGCAGCACGCGGGCATGGCGGCGATACCAGCCCATCAGCCGCCGCCGCAATGCCGCGCGGCGGGGCGCGAGGGGAAGGTTGCCATGGAAATCAGGGGATGATCGCTCAGCCATGACCAGGTGCGGCGGATGATACATGCATGCCCATGGTGAAGCACATGGGGCGCCTGGTGCCACTGGCGGCTTGCCCGCCAGTGCATGCATCACCCCGGCCCCCCGCCCACGCGGTCCATGGCACGTCCTGTCACGAGTTGGGC
>PUMS01000263.1 GCA_003551485.1 Phycisphaeraceae bacterium
GGTCGAGGCCGCCCGCGCTCACGCCGCCGACCGTGCCGGCACCAGCGAGCGGCTGCAATGGGTCGACTACAGCGATGATGTGATCGAGCAGGCCCGCCAGCGCGGGCAGGTGGTGTTCATCGACTTCACCGCCGACTGGTGCATCAACTGCAAGGTGCAGGAAGCGGTGGTACTGGAAACCAGCCGGGTGCGCGATGCGGTTCGGCGCCATGATGTGAAGATGGTCAAGGCCGACTGGACCACACAGGACCCCACCGGCGAGGTCGGCCGCGCCCTGGCCCGCTTCGGCCGCAACAGCGTGCCCCTCTACGCCGTCTACAGCAGCGATCCAGAGCATCCTCCGGTGCTGCTGCCCACCGTCATCACCCCCGCCATGGTGACCAGCGCCCTGGATTGGGCCGCCTCCGGCCGTCCCCTGAGCGAGTTCCGCGCTGCGGCCGAGCCGGCGGTGGAAGAAGAAGACGAGACCGAAGGCGCCGAAGCAGAAGACGAAGGCGAACGCGGCGATTGAGTCGCGTAGGGTGGGTAGAGCGAGGCTTTGCGAACGTAACCCACACCCACGCTCCCATACCTCTTTGCTCGCCGCGACGTTCAGACAACGTCAATAGCAGTGGGGCATCGCCGCGCTGCAATGGCCCGGGCGCGCCTCATGCGCACGGCTCCACCTTGTAAACACGGAGGTTGCCGCGCACGCACGCGGCATTGGTGGGTTTAGCGCGCAGCGCTGTCGAAGCCGTCGCTCGGAAGACCTCGCTCTACCCACCCTACGGCCTGCTCCCCTCCGGGGGCGATTTTCGGAGCAGCCGATGGAGCCTGCGGGGCCGCCCATTTCGGTGGGTGTGCCAGAAAACTCCGGCCGCGTGCCGCAGGATGCCGCGGGCGCCACTGGCTGCTTGTCAGCCGGTGCTCCTGGGCATGGGTCGCGGACGCTGCTGGAGGGACCGCCCGTGGCACCCGTGGCAGGCCTGTGCGGCTCAGCGGCGGCGCTGGCGTCGCCGGTACCAGCCGATGGCGGCGTCGAGCGAGTACCGGCCGCCACCGGTGAAGACCAGGGTGAGGAACACGGTCATGAACATCAGGGCCGGCTGTTTGCTGTTCCAGTTTTCGGCTTCACCAGCGTGGTACAGCGCAGCACCCTGCCCCATCGTCCACGGGTCGGCGGCGTGGGCCACGAATGCCGCCACGCCCATGGCGAACACGATCGGCGCTGCGGCCACACGCGTGCCCAGGCCGATGATGACCAGCGCTGCGCAGAGGAACTCGGCAAAGGTGACCAGCACCAGGCTCACCCCGCTGCCAAGGCCCAAGGGATCGTGCCGAAACTGGTCGAAATCACCGGCCAGGACCATCTGGAACTTGCCCCAGCCGTGGGTGAGCATGTAGCCGCCGATGCCCACGCGAAGGATCAGCAGGCCGATGGAGTTCATCACATCTCGCAACTGGGTCATCATGTCCGTACTCCTTGGATGATTCAGATGGGGGCGATGCACGCGTTACGCCGCCCCCGCCGCGTTGAGAAGCGGCGGGATCGGTGATGGACGGTGGCCGCCGTGGCTGTGGCGTCCGCTGCCCAACCCTAGGCACCAGGGGCATACGGGGTTTGCCGGGGGAAAGAAAAGTGTCGTCCGCATCTGCGGCCGTCAAGTACGATAATACGGCTCAATTTTATCTTTCGAGGCGGCAGGGCCGTGAGTCCGGGGGGGGGCGGATGCCCGGTGGCCCATCCGGGCCCCTCTTCACCTGCCGCCCCTGCACCGGACGGGGGAAGAAGGGGGGCGGTAAGGTTCCGGCAGCGTTGGCCGAGCCGGTTGCGGCGTGGACCCACGCGAGGCCGGGCTTGGGCGGAGGAGTCGGCAGGGGCACCCCGTGCCTGAGACCTCTGGAAAACGAACCGGCCCGGCTTGCGCCGGGCCGGTCCATTCGCTTCGCATCCCGCGCCGTCCGATCGCGGGACCGATCTTCCTCCGCTCCGCCCGCTCGGTGTGGGGGCCGCTTGGCGGCGTTGGCGGGTTGCGGCGTTGGCCGCATCGCCCGCCGGCACCGTTATCTTCGGGTGGAACGGGGGGTCACTTGAGTTGCCCGGCGCGTGATGGTGCCGCAGCGCAGCCTGCGAGGGCATCCGCGCTCCCTGCCCTGAAAATAACTCCCTCTCCCCTTCCGGGGGCGGGAGAGGGCTGGGGTGAGGGCAGACACGCAGGAGGGGCCGAATCTTCCCTCACCCCCGGCCCCTCTCCTGCCCCCGGAATGGGAGAGGGGAGAAGAGCCGGCCGCGATTTTCATCCTCGTGGGTGAGGCGCCAGCCTCATGAGACACTGCCCTGAAAATCCGGCTCCCTCTCCCACTGGGAGAGGGCTGGGGTGAGGGGAGACGCGCAGGGTGGCTCCAAATCTGCCCTCACCCCCGGCCCCTCTCCCAGGGGGAGAAGGGGGTTAAAACCCTCCATGCTGCGCGATTTTGGTTGCCTTGGGTGTCGCAGCGCGACATGGGCGGCTCCCGGGATGGTGGAAAGGGGGCCGCGGTTCGGTGCATTTTCGTTGTCGTGGGTGCGGCGCTGCCTCATGGGGCACTATCATGAAAGCGCATGGTGGCCCTCACCCGCTGGTTCTGGACGCTGATCCCGGCCAACCCCGTGTTGCTGCGTGTGGTGCAGGGCGGGTCGCGAAGCACGGCGCACATGTGGGCCCGGACGGGCTATCTGTTTGCCCTGATCACGCTGATGCTCCTGGGCCTCTACGCGCGCGAGGGCGCCACCGGGGCGATGACGCTGACGGACCTGGCCAAGAGCGGTACGTGGGTGTTCGTCATCATCGCCTACGGGCAGGTGGTGATGATCTGCCTGCTGGCGCCGGTGTTCTTCGCCGGGGCGCTGACGCAGGAGCAGTCGAGCGACACCATCGACATCCTGCTGACCACGCCCCTTTCCAACCTTCAGATCGTTCTGGGGTCGTTGCTCGGGCGGCTGTTCTTCGTTCTGGGGTTGCTGGCCAGCGGCTTGCCGCTTTTTGCCGTGCTGCTGCTGTTCGGGGGCGTGCCGGTGTCATCGGTTTTCGTGGCGTTCGCGGTGGCGGCGTTGACGGCGCTTTTCGTCGGTGCGGTGGCGGTGACGCTGGCGGTGCTGCGTGCCGGCGGGCGCAAAGCAGTGTTCGTGTTCATTGTGGTGGTGGCGGCCTACCTTTTCGGCGCCTGGGGTGTGGACGGCCTGGTTCGCCTGGCACGCGATGCGATGGTGCCTGCCCCCGCGGCGGCCCTTGCGACGGTGGGGGCGGGTCCGGGGGTGGCGACGGCCGCGCCGGGGGTGGCTGGAGGCAGCGGCGCGGCGATGGGGGCCTCGCCCGCTGCCGGGGGCGGTTCACCGGCCGGGGCCGGACAAGAAGTGCAGACCGCGCCCCCGATGCGGCGGACCACCTGGGTGACGCCGCTGCACCCGCTGCTGGTGCTGCGTGCCTCGATCGACAGTGCCAACTACCGCCCGCCGCGGGCCGAGGACCTGCCCGATGCCCACACGCTGACCCGCTTCTACATGACCCGTCCGCTGGCCGGCTTCGCCATTGTGACGCTGACGCTCAGCACCGTGCTGGTGCTGTTCAGCGCCACGCAGTTGCGGCGGGTGGCGGGCGGTGAGCGGCCGGTGGTCGAGGGCATCAAGCGCGCGCTGGGGGTGGATGACGGCGAGCGCCGCCGCCCCCCGCGACCGGTGGGCGCCAATCCCGTGGCGTGGCGCGAGTCGCAGTCGCGTGCGGGCATGAGGTGGGCGGTTTGGTCGCGATGGGGTTTCTTCGGCCTGGCGATGTTTCTGGGTTTGCTTCTCTTGTGGCTTTACCACCGCCAGGCGCTGCCGTCGCTTCGCGATGGCCGGGGGATGGTGCTCGGCCAGGCGGACGTGTTCCGCGAGGGGCTTCGCCTTCTGCTGCTGGTGCAGGTGGTGCTGATCGGGCTGATGGCCATCTACCGCAGTGCCGGGGCGGTCAGCCGCGAGCGCGAGGATGGCACGCTCGATCTTCTGCTGGTCACGCCCATCACGCCGCGGCAGTACCTCTGGGGCAAGCTGCGTGGCCTCATAGGTTACCTGAGCGTGATGCTGGCCGCGCCGGTGCTGACACTGGCCTTCGTGGCCCTCTACAGCACCTGGGGCGCGATGGTCGACTGGCCGACGGCCACGGTCGAGCAAACGGTGACATTGCCCGCCGGCGCTGCCAGCGGCGGGCAGATGACCGTTACCCGCCCGCTGCTGCTGCCGGAGTCGGCCCTTCTGTTTCCGCTGATGCTGCTGCCGTTTGTCGCCCTCTGCGTGGCGGTGGGGATGAGTTGGAGCATCAAGGCGCGGGGGGTGTTCGGTGCGGTGGCGCCCACGATGGGTGCGATCGGGGCGCTGGTGCTGGTGACCGGTTTCTGCGGCTATCACGGCGCCGAGCAGGTGCCGGTGCTCGGCCCGATCGTCAACGGCTTCAGTCCGCTGACCAACCTCTCGATGCTGCTTAACCCCCACGAGCGCATCGGCGGCTTCCTGCTCGAAGACGGCCAGATCAATCCCCTGGGCCGCTTCTCGCTGGTGCTGGCGGCACTGGCCGCGGCGGGCGGATACACACTGGTGGTGTGGACCGCGGTGGCGCACATGGTCAACAGCTTCGACCACACCGTCCGCCGCCTCAGCGGCATCAACTGACGAGCCGGCCGCCCGACCGTCAGCCCCCCAGCGCGCCCCGCAACCCCCGGAGTCCCCCGGAGTCCCCCGGAGCCCCCGGGACGCCCCCGGAGCCCCCCGTTCCATGAGCCGATCGTTACGCCCGCTGGTTGCCCGGATCGACCGCTTCGACCGCCGCCTCAGCACCCTTCTGGGCCGGCTGGGCCCGCCGCTGCTGCGCGTGGCGATGGCGGCGGTGTTCATCGCCTTCGGCATCCTCAAGCCGCTGGGCTACAGCCCCGCCGCGGAACTGGTCATGGCCACGGGCGAGGCGATGGCGCCGCTGATGCCTGTGGCGGTGGCGCCGATGACGATGCTGCACCTCGTCGGCTGGTGGGAGGTGCTCATCGGCGTCTGCCTGCTGTGGCGTCCGCTGATCCGCCTGGCCATCCCGCTGTTGATGCTTCAGATGGTGGGCACGTTCATGCCGCTGGTGCTGCTGCCGCAGCTCTGCTTCCAGCCCGAGAGCCTGGCCCCGACGCTGGAAGGTCAATACATCCTCAAGAACCTGGTCATCATCGCCGCTGCGCTGGTCATCGGCGGCACGGTGCGTGCCCATGGCCGGCCCCGATCCAAACCCGGCGATGAGACCGAAAGCGCTTCGGCTAATACCTCCGGCAGACGGTCATGATCGGCCCTGACGATCGGCCGATGCCCGATGCCGCGGTCACGGCCGCGACTCGGGCGAGAGCCAGATCAGCGCATCGACGTCGAAGCCGGCTTCGCGAGCCTGCTCGATGAGCGGGCCGGTGACCTCGGGCTCGAGCCTGCTCTCGCGGGCGAGAATCCACAGGTAGCGTCGGCTCTGACCGCAGACCAGGGCCCACTGGTAGTCGGCCTTGTCCAGCGCGATGATGTGATAGCCGCCGTAGAACGGGCCGAAGAACGAAACCTTCAGGCTGCCGACATCCTGATCGCCCCGGAAATAGGCCCGCCCCTCGGCCTGCTTCCACCGGTCCGCGGCGGCATCGTAGCCGCGGTTGATCACGCGGACGCCGCCATCGTCACGGCGGGCGTACTCGGCGGTGACCTCGGTCAGACCGCGCTCAAAGCGGTGGTCCAGTCGCGCGATCTCATGCCAGGTGCCCAGGTAGCGCTCCAGTTCAAAGCCCGTCACCGGCTCGACACCCCGCGGCGGGGCCGTGCTGCAACCGGCCAGAACCACAGCGACACTCCCCACAAGCCCCA
>PUMS01000012.1 GCA_003551485.1 Phycisphaeraceae bacterium
GACCTGCCCTTCGACCGGACGATGAAGATCTCGACCGCGGAGGAAGACGCCAAGGGCAAGATCGCCGCGCGCATCCCCCACAACCTCAAGACCGTCCGCAAGCTACTCGAGCTCAACCGCGAGGATTGGGCCTTCCTCGAGGAAACCGGCCGTAAGCGCAAGAGCGACATCGAGGCCGCCCGTGCCCGCATCCGCCAGCGCCGCCGCAGGATGGCCACGCTGATCGAGGAACTGTCGCTGCGCACCAGCAAGATCTCGCCGCTGCTGAAGAAGCTGCGCTCGATCCGCGACAAGATGCTCGACCTTCAGCGCAACCTCGCCGCGGCCGAACGCTACCCCGACCGCTACGACCCCGAAGACGTCATGGTCATGACCGAGGAACTCGCCGGCCTGCGAAGC
The DNA here is from genome assembly GCA_003551485.1 of Phycisphaeraceae bacterium. Classification (GTDB taxonomy): domain Bacteria; phylum Planctomycetota; class Phycisphaerae; order Phycisphaerales; family Phycisphaeraceae; genus B1Sed10-187. The sequence goes on from PUMS01000012.1 coordinate 400, forward strand.
CTGGTGCTGCACGACCCGGAGGAACTGGCGGCTCAGGTGGCGGACGTCACCGTCGTCTTCGATGAGTACGAGCAGGCCAAGCGCGACCTGTCCGGGGGCAACCTGCGGCTGGTGGTCTCGATCGCCAAGAAGTACCGCAACCGCGGACTGTCATTCCTGGACATCATCCAGGAGGGCAACACCGGCCTGATGCGCGCGGTGGACAAGTACGAGTACAAGCGGGGCTACAAGTTCTCGACCTACGCCACCTGGTGGATCCGCCAGGCCATCACCCGCGCCATCGCCGACCACGCCCGCACCATCCGCATCCCGGTGCACATGATCGAGACGATGAGCAGGCTGCGCAACATCGCCAAGGCACTGCTGCAGGACCTCGGCCGCGAAGCCACCATCGACGAGATCGCGGAGGCCGCGGAGATGCCCCTTGCCGAGGTCCGACGGGTGATGAAGATCAGCCGCCATCCCATCAGCCTCGACCGGCCGGTGGGCGAGAGCGAGGACAGCTACTTCGGCGACTTCATCGAGGATGAGCGGGCCGAGAGCCCCACCGAAAGCGCCACCCAGGGCATGCTCAGCCACCGCATCGAGCAGGTGCTCAAGACCCTGACCTACCGCGAGCGCGAGATCATCAAGCTGCGCTACGGCATCGGCGATGGCTACACCTACACCCTCGAGGAGGTCGGCCGCATCTTCAAGGTCACCCGCGAACGGGTGCGCCAGGTCGAGGCCAAGGCCCTGCGAAAGCTCCAGCACCCGGTGCGATCGCGAAAGCTCCAGGGCTTCCTCGATGGCACGTGGGAACCGGAAGTCGCCGAGCACTGAGCCGCCCGGCGGGTGCGCGGGGAAGAACCGCCGGCCATCTTCATCGTCGTCGGTGCGGGGCAGCCCCATGTGACACTGCTCTGAGAATCGCTGGAACGGACGGGCGGCCGGTTGTGGTGCAGGCTTCCAGCCTGCACCACAACAAGCCCGCTGGCGACCGCGTCGCACCACGGTTTTCATCGCCGTCGGTGTCCGGCAGGACATGAGCGACTCCCGAAGGGAGGGCGAGCAAGAGGCACTCCGCGATGTATGTCCTGCACCCCCCGCGGCGGGGCCGGCGATGGCCACGTTGCGAGGCGGGGCGATTGCGTTCATAATCGATGCCCCTGACGCCCGGCCCGGGGTGGACCAGGTCCGCCTCCGCGTGGCCGCTGCGTCCGGCCCGATGAGCTCACTGCCACCACTCCCAAGGAAATGATGCCATGTCCTTCGATTCGACCATTCACGCCAAGGCCATCGAACTGACCCGACTCAACTATGAGATGACGGCCGCGGCCGGCAGCGGACACCCCACCAGCGGAGCCAGCCTGGCCCACATCGTCAGCGTACTGATGTACCAGCACATGCGCTACGAGCCGGCCAACCCCGACCACCCGTGCAGCGACCGGCTGGTGCTCTCGGAGGGACACGCCGTGCCCATCGTCTACGCCGCGTGTGCCGACCTGGGCGTGGGCATCGGCACGGACCCGGACAACCTGCGGCCGATGACGCGGGAGGATGCGATGAGCCTGCGGGCGATGGACTCGGTGGTCGATGGCCACCCCAACCCGATCGAGGGCTTTCCCTTCTTCGATGCCGCCACCGGCTCGCTGGGCCAGGGCCTGAGCGTGGCCGCGGGCCTGGCCGCCGCGGCCAAGCTCGACGGCCTGGACAAGCGAGTCTTCTGCATCATCGGCGATGGCGAGGCCCGCGAGGGCCAGATATGGGAGGCGCTGGACTTCATCGTCGACCACAAGCTCACCGCCGTGCTGCCGATCTTCAACTGCAACCTCTACGCCCAGAGCGATGAGGTCAGCCCCCAGCAGACGCCCGAGGCGCTGCTGCGCAAGCTCGAGGCCTTCGGCTACGAGGCCCTGGACATCGACGGGCACCAGCCCACGGCGGTGCTCGAGGCCCTCGAACACCACGCCCAGAAGCAGCACGACCCGGCCGCGCGGCCGGTGGCCATCGTCGCCCGCACCGTCAAGGGCTGGGGCAGCCCCTCACAGCAGGGCCACGGCCACCACGGCAAGCCGGCCGAGGGCGAGGAGATGACCACGGCCATCGCCGAACTCGAACAGACCGCCCGCGAGCTGGGCGCCCTGGCCGACACGGCCCTGAAGCGCCCGCTGATGTCACCGCGAAAGAGCGAGGCCAAGGCGGCCACCACCCCGCCGACCTTCACCGAGGCGATGAAGCAGCAGGGCCTGGACTCGGCCCTGGGCAAGGGCAAGTACGCCACCCGCCGCGCCTACGGCGTCGCCCTGCGGGCGCTGGGCCATGCCAACCCCCGGATCGTGGCCCTGGATGGCGATGTGAAGAACTCGACCTTCGCCGAGCTGTTCTCCAAGGATGACGCCCTGGCCGACCGCTACTTCGAGTGCCGCATCGCCGAGCAGAACATGGCCTCGGTCGCTGCCGGCCTCAGCGCCGGGCGGAAGGTTCCCTTCGCCTCGACCTTCGCCAAGTTCTGCACCCGTGCCTATGACCAGATCGAGATGGCCGTCAACAGCGGGGCCAACTTCAAGCTCATCGGCTCGCACGCGGGCATCTCGCTGGCCGCCGACGGCCCCAGCCAGATGTCGCTGCCGGACGTGGCCTGGTTCCGCTCCTTCGCCACGATGAAGCGGCCGGACGGCACCCCCGGCTTCTACCTGCTTCAGCCCTCGGATGCCTTCCAGGCCTACGCGCTGATGCTGGAGATGGCCGAGTACGATGGCCCCTGCTACATGCGGACGCTGCGGCCGGACACGGCCTTCCTCTACAACGACAACGACCGCTTCAGCCTCGGCGGCCACCAGGTGGTGGTGCAGGGCCGGGACGTGCTGATCGTGGCCGCCGGCTACATGGTCCACCAGGCCAACGCCGCGATCGAGAAGCTCGACGCCCAGGGCATCGACGCGACGCTGGTCGACCTCTACTCGATCCCCTTCGATGAGGATGCCATCCTCGACCTGGCCAACGAGAACAACGGCAACATCATCAGCATCGAGGACAACTACGGCGGCGGCATCGGCAGCGCCATCGCCGACGCCGTCAGCGCCGACGGCGGCGGCTTCAACCTCATCCAGATGCACGTCCGCAAACTGCCCAAGAGCGGCCGCAGCACCGATGAACTGATGGCCTACTGCGGCCTGAGCGTGGACGACATCGTCGCCCAGGCCGTGCAGCTACTGAAGCTGGTCTGAGCCCGGGGCGGGGCCGCCGCTTCCGCCCCCCTCTCACCCCTCTCCCTCCGGGAGAGGGGCCGGGGGTGAGGGTCGATTCGGATGGGCCTGCGCACCTGGGCATCGGAAAACCGGAAAGGGGCCAGGGGAAATGTACGCCTCCGCATTTCCGCTCCTTTGTTCCCTTCGCCCGGACGCATGAGTGACCCGGCGCCCCGCCGACTCTGGACCGCGCGCACGGCGCGGGCTAACATGCGGCCGGCCTGGGAGGCGGACACGCAGGCGCTGAGCAGCGGCGGTGGAAGCGGCATCCGACACCGGTCTCAACCTGCTGTGATACGGAGGCTGAGCCATGCCCGAGTTCGAGTACACGGCGACGGTGAAGTACGGCGGCCAGGAGGTCCTGCTGCGCGTGTCCGCGGCGGATGAGCAGCGGGCCCACGCCCTGGCGGCCCGAGGCGGCTACGAGATCGGCACCCTTCGTCGGGTGACCCTGGCCGAGCCCGCCGGTGGCGGCGATCTGGGCATGCGTGTTGTGGCCGGCATCCTCATGGTGCTGGGGGCCCTGCTGCTGATGGCCGCTTCGATCAGTCTGATTGGGGAGCGCATCGACCTCGAGTTCTACCTGCTGCTGCTGGGTGGCGGCGGCCTGCTGGCCGCCGGCGGGGCGCTGTCGGCGCTGTGTCAGATCGCGCGGCGGCTGGTTTGATGCAGCGAGGAGGCTGCGATGGTCTTCCACAGCACCGCCAGCACCCGGAGGTAAGAAAGAGGGGGAGGGACAGAGAATGCACGCCCCCTTTTTCTCCCCAGCATTCCGTTGCATCGGGAACCGGCCGGTGCCGGCAAGTCCGCTTGAGGATTGGCCACCGAGGCACCCAGACCGGAAGGGAGACTGCTCATGTCGCAAGTGTCGAACCACTCAGACCGGACGGACTCCGATCGGGTAACATCAAGAGACCTGTACGCGGCGATGGCGACGACCTTCGGTTTTCTGGTCGCGGTCGTTGTGGCCAGTATGATCGACAACAACGTGGTGATGGCGGTGCTGCTGGTCCTGGTCGTTGCTGTGCAGATCATGTACGTGCTGATGCTTCGTGGGGCGGTACGAGGGCGAAAAGGGGAGCCGGAGACTTGATTCGCATCAGCAGCAACGGCCCGCAGTTCACGGCGGAAACGGCATCCGCCACCGTGGCCGTGTCAGACGGCCCGGTGCCCGGTTCACGCTGAACCCGCACACGGGCCCGCCTGGAAGCAGTTATCCTGTCAGTTACCATGCAGAAACTTCACCTCTATCTGGTCCGTCACGGTGAATCGCAAGGCAATGCCACCGGTGACTACTCCACCCTCGCCTCGGATGCCCTGTCGGCGCTGGGCCATGTCCAGGCCCGGCACCTGGCGCGGGCACTCTCGGCCCTGAGCGTCGACCTGGTCATCGTCAGTCCGCTGCAACGTGCCCTGCAGACCGTTGCGCCCTACCTGGTGCAAAGCGATCAGCGTGCCCATATCTGGCCGGAAGTGGCCGAAGTGCCCTTTTACGGGGAAAGGGATGACATCGCCGAGTCCTGGACGGCGCAGCCGGCCGAACTGCCTGCGGAACTCCCCGATCGCTATGACTTTCACGGTGGCCGTGCCATCCGACCGGCGCCCAACGAACCGCTGGGCCAGGGCCTTCACCGGGTCGACGTTGCCAGGCGGCGCCTGCTGGCCCTGGCCGAGCAAACGCCCATGACCATCCTGGTCGTTTCGCATGGGCATTTCCTGCGCGAACTCATCAACAGTCTCTTCGCCACCCCACAGATCATCTTCTTCCACCACGACAACTGTGGCATGTCCTCCATCATCCGCGAGGACGACTGGGCCGTCGAGTATCTCAACGTACCAACAGGTCCACGATCACAGCCATAGCAGGCGAACCTCTCGCCACCCGCCCCTGGGATCGCCGACGGCCTCGGCGGCATTTGCGCAATGGAGTGGCGGCGGGGCCGCCGGCGGTTCCAGGAGGCCGCACTGAGCTGCTCCCGTCCGGGGCGATTCTCAGAGCGGACAGCCGGGGTGAGGCAGACACCCAGGGCTGGTTCGAACCTCCGTTCCGACCGACACCGTTTCGACACCCGGCTGCGAATTCATGCCACAGCCTCTGCGCGACCGGCCGCGGTCGTGCCCCACTGCAACCTCAGTTGCCGTAGAATCGCCAGCTTGCAGGCCCCTACGCCCACTCCCGACCCCCACGCCAGCCAGGACCGCCCCCATGCCCAAGGGTGACCCCCCCCCCCCCCCCCC
>PUMS01000169.1 GCA_003551485.1 Phycisphaeraceae bacterium
ATCTGCTCGCCGATGGTGTAGACGGGGTTGAGGCTGGTCATCGGCTCCTGGAAGATCATGGCGATCTGGGCGCCGCGGACCTGACGCATCTGTGGATCGCTGATGCGGCGAAGGTCGACCACCTGCTCATCCTGCCGCCGCCAGAGGAGGCGTCCGCTCTCGAAGCGGCCCGGCGGCATCGGCACCAGGCGAAGGATCGAAAGCGCGGTGACGCTCTTGCCGCAGCCCGACTCGCCCACCAGCGCCAGTGTCTGGCGGGGGTAGATGCGAAGATTGACGTTGTTGACCGCCCGGACACGCTGCCGCACCAGCCCCCGGCGCTGGCGGGCGCGGGTGGTGGGGAAGCTGACGGCGAGGTTCTCGATCTCCAGCAGCGGCTGCTCATCGGCCACCGGCGCCGGGGCCGGGGCCGGGTCGGACGCGGTTTCGGTGGCCGCGGCGGTGGGTGGGGCGGTATCGGGTGACTGATTCATGGGGCGGTTCCAACTTCACTGGCTCAACTGCGCGGCGCGGCGGGGCGGGCTCGGTGACCGCGCCGGCGGTCGGGCTCACTCGGCCGCGTGGCTGGTGCTGGGGTCGATCGCATCGCGCAGCGCCTCGCCGATGAGGTTGTAGGCGAACACGGTCAGGAAGATGGCCAGGCCGGGGAAGGCGCCGATCCACCAGTAGAAGTCGGCGCCGGAATAGGCCCCCTCGAGCATGCCGCCCCAACTCGGCTCCTCGATCAGACCCAGGCCCAGGAAGCTGAGTGTGCTCTCGGTCAGAATCGCCCCGGCCACGCCGAAGCTGGTCAGCACCAGGATCGGCGCCAAGGCGTTGGGCAGCATGTGGCGGAACAGGATCGACCGCAGCGGCAACCCGCAGGCGATCGCCGCCAGGACGAACTCCTGCTGGCGCATCTTGAGGAACTCGGCGCGGGTGAAGTAGGCAAAGCCCATCCAACCGAACAGACCGATGACCACCATGAGCAGGTAGATGTTGCGCTCCTCGTAGGTGGCCACGATCGTGATCAGCAGAAACAGCACGGGAATCGCGGCGAACATCTCGACCAGTCTCATGCCCAGCAGGTCCACCCAGCCCGAGAAGTAACCCATCAGCGCGCCCAGGCTCACCCCGATGACCAGCGAGATGCCCGTGGCGATGAAGCCGATGCTCAGGGCGATGCGGGTGCCGTGGATGAGGCGGCTGGCCACATCCTGACCGTGGCGGTCGGTGCCCATGACGTGGGCGCGGTGGGGAGACTGGTAGCGCGGGTCGCGGTCGGTCACGTCGCGCTGGCGGTCGGTGGGCGAGTAGCGGATGGGGGCGAAGACGGCCCACTCGTAGGCCCCCTCGGCCAGCATCTCGCGCGGTTCGGAGAGAATCTGGATGCGCGGCGGGGAGACGGCGGCGAAGGTCACGATGCCCACCGCCGCCACCGGCAGCACCACGCAGGCCAGGCGCCGGGGAAAGCTCATCCCCCGGATGAAGAGCTGGGCCACCAGTACCAGCAACAGCGCCCCCAGCGTGTAGTCGGTCCAGCTCAGGTAACGCACGAACGGCGCGGCCAGGCCGCCATCGGCATAGCGCACCAGCAGGGGGTGGCTGTTGGCCAGCAGGGGGGCGAAAATGGCCACCAGGGCCGTCAGGCCCAGCCAGGCCAGGCCGAAGAGCGCCCCGCCGCGCCCCAGCAGGTCGTACACCACCGCCGCGGCGTAGCTTCGCCGCTTCTGGCCGGGCTCGCCGCCGTTGTCGGCGGGGATGGCGTTGGGGGTGGACGGCTCACTCATAGCTCACCCTCGGGTCGGCGATGGCGTAGCACACGTCGCGAAGCAACTCGGCCATGAGCACCACGATGCCCATGATCAGCGTGATGGCCATCACCACCTCGCGGTCCTTTTCCATGGCGGCGTTGATTGCCAGGCGGCCCATGCCCTCGATGCTGAAGATGTTCTCCACGATCAGCGCCCCGGTCAGCAGGCCGGGGATCATGCCCGAGAACATGGTGATCAGCGGCAGCAGGCTGTTGCGGAACACGTGCCGCATGAGCACCGCGCCCTCCTCGACGCCCTTGGCCCGCGAGGTGCGGACGAAGTCGGCGTTGAGGTTCTCGAGCATCGCGCTGCGTGTGATCTTGCAAAGCACCGCGAAACTGGCGTAGCTCATGCACACCACCGGCAGCACCAGGTGCCACAGCCGGTCCAGCAGCCAGCCGCGCTGCCAGTTGCCATCGGCATCGACAAACGGCAGCAGCGGCCAGTTCTCGGCCTCGATGCTGCTCAGGCCGCCGGTGGGGAAGAGGTTGACCGGATCATCGGCCAGCGTGCCGATGGCCATGGTGCCCACCCAGATCACGGGCACCGACCACATGGCGATGAAGATCATGCCCGAGACCACGTCGAAGGCCTTGCCCCGACCCCTGGCTGCCAGAATGCCGGCACTGATGGCGATAATGTAGATGAACGGCACGCTGAGGATGTTCAACAGCAGCGTGATCGGCAGCGCCTCACCGATCATCATCAGCACGTCGCGCTGACCGGTGAGGCTGGTGCCCAGGTCGGGCCGCTTGAAGCCGATGCGATGAAACAGCACCCGGTTGCGCCCGCCCATCTCCTCGTTGAGCCAGCCGGCAAGCACGCCGCGTGCCGAATCCCGGCGCTGCGGCAGCTTCTCGGCCAGTTCCTGGCCAAGACGCTCGACCGCCTCGGCCTCGATGCCGTATTCGGGCAGGATGGCCAGCGGGTCATCGGTGGCCAGGGCCCGGGTCAACGCTGCGATGTGCTCGGCGGCTTGATCGCGGATCGCCTCCGGTGACGGCGGCCGGCGGTCGTCGGCACGCGGGTCATCGATCCGCGGGTGAAGCTCGGCGAAGGCCATCACCAGCGCCAGGCGCACGAGTCGGCGCTGGAAGGTGGCATCGCCGAGCAACTCGATGCCCTCAGCGCGGCGGATCAGATCGGCGATGGGGCTTTCCACCTCATCATCGGTGGCGGCCTCGACGGCGGCATCGGCATCGAAGACAGGGGCGGGGTCGGCCTCTTGCGCCTGGGCGTCTGCATCTGCATCGTCGTTGCTGTTGCCGTTGCCCTCGGCGTCGGCTTCGGCGTTGCCGTTCTCATCGCCGTGGGTGGCGCCGTCGGCATTCGCTTCGGTGGTGGTATCGGCTTGGTCGGTGACGGGGGTGAGTTGCTCGAGCAGGCGCTGCTCGATCTCCTGGACCACGGCCAGGCGGATCGGGCCGATCAGGGCGCGCTGGAATCGGCGCTCGAAATCGGCCCGGCTTTCTTCGGTCACGCCCAGTTCATCGGCGTATTCGAGGGCCGGTTCGATCTCGGCCAGCCGCTCGACGACCTCCGTCATGACCTGCTCGGGGTCGGCATCGCGGTACTGGGCGAGGCGCTCGATGAAGCGTGCGGCGGCGCTGCGGACCGGCGGCGGGCCGAGCTCCTCGTTGGCCATGACCTGTTGGCGGACCTTCTCGACCGTCTGCTCATCGACCTCGATGTCATTGCTGGTGGCAAAGCCGATGGGGGATATCTGGTTGAGCCAGAACAGGTACTGGCTGATGATGTCGCGGTCGAGGCCGTAGCGTCGGTCGAAGTATTCGCGCATCCGCCGCGCCTCGGCCCCTTCCGCTTCTTCGAACTCCATGCCGCGCTGGCCGCCGAAGCCGCCCGGGGCCAGGGCCATGACCAGGAACACGATCATGGTCACCCCGATGAGGGTGGGCAGCATGAGGATGAGTCGGCGGAGAATGTAGCTGAGCATGGGCGGTCGGCTCGTTCAGAAGCAACCGGATGCCGGGGCGTGCGTGCGCGGTTCCTGGGGCCGGGGTTGCGGGTTCCCGAGGGTCCTGGGGCCTTCCGGGGTGCTTCCGGGGGCCGGGGGGGGGCCAGTAGCGTTGGCGGTCGCGGGGCACGTACCATTCCAGGAGCGGTGTCAGCCCGGCCTGGAGTTGGCGCACGTTCTGGAAGCGGCCATCGACGTACCGCACGCTCTTGACGGTGAACAGGAAGGTGTACGGCTGCTCCTCGTGCAGAATGCGATGCACCTGGTGCCAGTATCTCATCCGTTGCTGCTTGTCCATCGTGCGCCGGCCCTGCTCGATGGCCTCATCCAGTTCCGAGTTCCGCAGGCTGACAAAGTTGTGGCCTGACCCTTCGATCTGCGAGGAGTGGAATATCTGGTAGGGATCGCTTTCGAGTGAGGCGGTCCAGCCGAGGGTGATGGCATCGAACTGGCGGGTGTCCAGCCGCTGGATGAGCGTGCTCCACTCCAGCCGGTCCAGCCGCATGATGATGCCGGCGCGCATGTAGCTGTCGCGAAGCAGCAGGGCCATCTCGTGGTAGAAGTCGACCCCGGAGGGGTAGGTCAGCGTAAAGACGAAGTCGTTGCCATCGGCATCCTGGAGCACGCCGTCGCCGTTGCGGTCGCTGAAGCCGGCCTCGGCCAGCAGTCGCCGGGCCTGCTTCACATCGTAGGGCCAGGGCTCGATGTCCTGGTTGTACTGCGCCGAGAGGGGGTTGAACGGTCCGGAGGTGACCTTGCCCAGCCCGTGCATGATCTGATCGACGATCACCTCGCGGTGGGTCAGCATGGTCATGGCGCGGCGGACGCGGACGTCGGAGAAGAACGTCGGCTCACCGTCGCGGCGCTGGTTCCAGCCGATGTAGCGGTAGCCGGCGGTGGGCGAGAAGAACTCGAACATCGGCCCGCGCTCGACCATCCGCGGGTTTTCCTTGTGGCTGCCGTGTTCCTCGGGCGCCGGGCTGAGGGTGTCGATGCGGCCCTGGCGGTAGCTGACCGCCCGCGCGGTGGGGTTGTCGATCACCTCCCACACCAGCCGCTCGAACGGCGGCCGCGGGCCCCAGTAGCGGTCGTTGCGCACCAGCGTCACCGGCCCGCTGCCCGGCCGCCACGCACGCGGGTCGCCCGGCAGGCGGTAGGGTCCGGTGCCGAACAGCAGCCCGGGCAGGCGGTCGAAATCCTCCTCGGTGAACCGGCCGTACCAGTGCCGGGCCAGGATCGGTATGCCCCCGGCGAAGTCCAGGGCGCGGAAGTAGGGCTCGGCGAGGGAGAAGACCACCGCATGGGGGCCATCCGCCTCGACACTCTCGAACCGCCCGTAGTACGACCGCAGGTGCGGCGCGTTTACCTGCGGGTTCATGATCCACTCGTAGCTCCAGACCACGTCCTCGCTGGTCAGCGGCTTGCCGTCGGAGAAGGTCACATCGTCGCGCAGCTCGAAGCGGATCTGCATCCCATCCTCGGACATCTCCCAGGAGCGGGCGACCACCGGCCTCCATTCCAGCGTCTCGGGATCGCGGGTGATCATCGGCTCGATGACGTACTGCTCGATCTCCGACTGCACGGCGTCGGACAGCACCACCGGCGTGAGCTTGTTGGGCCGGCTGCCCAGGAAGTTGACCAGCCAGTCGCCGTAGGCGAAGTCGTCGCGCTGCTTGACCTGGAGGCGGCGATGGAAGGCGTGCGACTCATCGAAGGCGCCCTGGCCCCGCGGGGGCAGTTGGGCGTTGCGGATGCGCTCGAGGTTGAGCGTGCGGTTGCGAAGGTCGCCCGCGGCGATGGGCACGGTGTGGGTGGGGAAGGCGGCGGCGGTGTCGCCATCGGCCTCATCGTCGGCCGCATCGACATCGTTGGCCGGCTCGCCGGCCTCGGTGGGCTCGGCCTCGGTGTCGGCCGGCTCGGAGGTTTCACCGGCCTGCGGCTGGTCCTCCTGGATGTCGTAGAGGGCATCGAGCAACTGGTCGAAGCGCTGGATGAGGCCCTCGACCCTGCCATCGAGAGTGCCCATCTCGCTGGTCAGCGCGGTGCGGATTTCATCGTTGCGCTCCCAGTGGCGGTCGAGCTGTCGCAGGGTCA
>PUMS01000297.1 GCA_003551485.1 Phycisphaeraceae bacterium
GCATCCTGCCCTTCACCGGCCATCAGCGCTTCCAGTTGCCGTGCAAACGTCTTGTTCATCAGGGCCTTGAAAAAGGCCTTGATCGCCAGTCCCAGTCGCATCATCACATCCTTTCCATCCCACCGGCCCCTTCGCCGCGCCTCGGGCCTCCCGCTGGAGGGTGCCTCCGTGCATACCGCCTACGGCGCGATTATACCCGCCCCGCATCCGACCTCCCCGCCAGCAGCCCTTCATGCCTTCTCCACCCCGGCCGCCACTGGTGGACAAGCCACCAGCGGCAGCCGGCGCGGTGGCCGCCCCTGGGATCGCCGACGGCCTTGTCGGCATTTCCGAAGGGGAGTGCCGGCGAGGCCGCCGGCGATCCCAGAAAGCCGACCGCCCCCGCCCGCCCGTGGCCGCCCGGCGATTTTCAGGGCAGTGTCCCATGAGGCTGGCGCCTCACCCGCGAGGATGAAAATGCCCCGAAGCGCGGCCGGCTCTCACCCCCCTCTCCCCCCGGGAGAGGGGCCGGGGGTGAGGGCAGATTCGGACCCACCCTGCGTGTCTCCCCTCACCCCGGCCCTCTCCCGGAGGGAGAGGGAGTTATTTTCAGGACAGGGCAGGCCGGATGACGCCGAGGCCGACGGCGGTTGCGGGATCGGTTGCCGCCGGCGCGATAGGATGGACGGGCCGCGGCCCCGCCCCCCGCGGCAGCCCCGCCCCGCGCTACCGGCCGAAGACGACGGGGGGGCAAAGGGGGGCGCGATCAGGAGCGGTTATGAACGTTGAGACCTTCCTGGCCCATCACGGGCTGGGTGAGAACCCTTTCACAGCCGAAGAGGCCCGGCACGATCCGGTCTTCGAGCGGTTGCCGCGCGACGCCGCGGGACATCCGGATTTTCCCAAGATACTGGGGCGCATCGACCGGCCATCGACGGCGATCGTCTTCGGCGAAAAGGGCAGCGGCAAGACGGCCATCCGCCTGCTCATCGGCCGCCTGGTGGCCGAGCACAACCAGACCCACGCCGACCATCGTGTCCTGCTGGTGCCCTACGACGACCTCAACCCGCTGCTGGACCGCATTGCCACCTCGAACCGCCATCACGGCGGCCACGGCCCGGCCGAGGGCGATGCCGCCCGGATCGGTCGTGCCCTTGACCACGTCCGGCTGCAGGACCACCAGGATGCGATCCTGTCGCTGGCGGTGACGCGGCTGGTGGATGCGATCCTGGGCACCTCGACCGCCGCAGGTGAGCCGGGCGAGGCGATGGTCGTGCCCGAGGACATCGAACGGCGGGTACGGCAACTGCCACGACAGTTGCGGGCGGATGTGGCGGTGCTGGCGGCGATCTACGATGCGCCCCGCCGCGGGTCGGCCGTCCAGCGCTGGAAGGCGCTGCTGCGCGCGCTTCGGCTGGGGCGGTTCACGCCGCACTTCTGGGCGGGGCTGGGGGCGGCGGTGCTGGCGGTGCTGGCCGGCGGAATGCTACTGGCCGACCGTCTGGCGGCCGAGCACAGCGTGTGGCTGAACCTGGCCGGGGCGTTGTGCGCGGCGGGGGCGATCGGCCTGGGGATCACCTGGGCGTTGCGATGGCTCAACCTCTGGCGTCTGGTGGGACAGTTGGCCGCTGCCGCACCGGCGATGGAGCGGTCGCAGGCGGACCTGAGGCGGATGCTGATGGACCTGCGGCGTGAAGACCTGGCCGGCCAGCCCTGGCCGTGGAAGGGCAACACCGATGCGCGCTACCAACTCACCGCACGCCTGCTGGGCGTGCTCGATGCGCTGGGCTACGGCGGCATGATGGTCCTGGTCGACCGCATCGACGAGCCGACGCTGGTCGCCGGTCAGCCCGAGCGGATGATGAAGGTGATCTGGCCGATGCTGGACAACAAGTTTCTCCAGCAGCGCGGTGTAGGGGTCAAGCTGCTTCTGCCCATCGAGCTTCGCCATGCCCTGCTGCGCCAGTCACCGGCATTCTTTCAGGAAGCGCGGCTTGACAAGCAGTGCATGATCGAGCGGCTGAACTGGTCGGGTACGACGCTGTATGACCTGTGCACCCATCGCCTCAACGTCTGCCGCCGCAAGAGCGATGACCGGCAGGGCGAGGCGATGTCGCTGACAGACCTGTTCGAGCCCGAGGTCAGCCGCCAGATGCTCATCGATGCCCTCGACCAGATGCAGCAGCCCCGCGATGCGTTCAAGTTCCTCTACGCCGCGATTCAGGAGCACTGCCGCAGCATTCCCGAGGAACAGGCCAGTGCCCGCATCCCGCGTGCGGTGATGGACAGCGTCCGTCGCCAGCAGGCCCAGCGGCTCAACGACCTGCAACGCGGCATCGCCCCATCGTGAATCCGCCGGGGTGCATAAACCTTCGGGATGAGGCGCAATGGATCGGGGGGATCCGCCGCGGCCCGGCCCCCGCGTGCGCCATCCGGGACCCGGTGGGGTAAATTCCTCAATTGCGCGAAAAAACCGACAGGATAACCGTTTCTTATTGACAGGTTATCCACCCTCGTTAAGTTGGGTAAGCAATCGGGGCCACGCAGAGTGAGCGGGGTCACGTCGCAATCGGGGAGTACACGCCGACACTCGTCGTCGCGTGAGCGTCCAGGGATGGACAGACCACAACCGCAAGGATGCGGCACTGCGGCCGCCGGCCCGTCGGGCCCACCGGCCGCAACGCAACCGGTTGATTGGAGCCATCTCATGCAACTGACGCTCGGACCTTACACCTACCGGATGCGCTTCTGCGATCAGCAACTGCACCTCAATCAGCGACCGGTGCAGGCCATCTGCGATCACCAGAACCACGAACTGCTGGTCAACGGCTCGGTGCCGCCGGAACAACTGGCGCGCATCGTGGGTGAATCGGTGGCGCGGATCTGGGCCTACCGCTTCGGCCGGGGCGGGGAGGGCCTGCCACGCATCGGTCAATCCCTGGCCGAGCGCAACTGACCCGGCGCCGCCCACACCGCTCAAGACCCACAGCCGCCGCCATCTGTGGCGGCCATGTGGCGGTGCATTGCGGGGCGGTGGCAGCGCGGCGGGGTGAATCCCGCATCATTCGGGAATCTCACCCACCAGCGAGGCGCTCTCGGCCTCGGCCGGGCCATCCGCGGCACGGAGGCGGTCACCGGTCGATGGCTGCCCGGCGGCGAGCCGCTGGAGCATCAGCCGCGCCACGTCCGGCGCGATCTGCTCGGGGATCTGGCCGAGGATGACCTGCTGGATCACACGATCCTGGCGGCCGAACCAGGAGACGAGCCTGCCGACCAGCTCCTTCTGGGTCATGCCGTTCCAGGCGCGCACCTTTTCGATCGCTTCCTTGGCGTCGGGGGTGAGTTCGAGGTTGAGATTCTGGCGCTTCCCTGTCATGAGCGTACCCCTGTGTGTGGATCCGCCGCCCCCATCCGTGGGTAGCGGCACCTTCATACCCCACCAGATGTAGGGTCTTTAGCCGTCCGGGCGCCCTACATCGTGATCGCAACGACCAAAGTATACACCCGCCGTTTCGAAGATGCAACCCGTGCGCAGTTCAGGGCCAAAGCATGTGGAAACCTGTGGAATTAATCATTTTGTGGAGTACGAATTCAGATGTATACGATCAGTCCCAGGAATGAGGACCCGCCCCTCCAAGGGCCCCGCAAACCCCAGGAAGGCGGCGCCCGGCAGGAGCCCGGCTCCGCGATGGGACAGCCGGCGGAGCCGGTGAGCGGCAGGGCAGCCCCATCCCGCGATGCCCGCCACCGGGCCGCCCCGCCGTCGGACCACTGACCTTCGAGGAACTCCGCCCGTGTCCGAAACCGACGCCATGCACCTGAGCCTCGGGCCCTACCGCTACCACCTGCGGCGGACGGATCAGAAGCTGTTCGTCAACCGCAAGCCCGTGCTGGCCATCTGCGACCACCAGGCACGCGAACTGGTGATCCAGGAGGGCATCGGACCCGAGACACTGCGGCAGGTCATCGGCGATGCCGTGGCCCGCATCTGGCAATACCGTTTCGGTCACACCACCCTCGCCGCCATCACCGCCACCGCTCACGGCGCGGCCGATGACGAGAACCGCCCCGACCCCCATCACCGCGGTGGCGATCGCCCACGCTGGTGAACCCGGCCGCGGGCAAAGCCGCCAGGCGTCGCGGGTGGCCCGTCCACCAATGCACGGCGCATCCCTCAAGGACACCGGGCGGCAGACAGCCGGCAATCTTCCTTCGTTCAATGCAGCCGGCGCTATCCCGCTCGCGGGGCCCGGCCCAGCCCTGCACCGTGCGGCGGGATTGCCCGCGATCCCGGCATCGGGGATGATGCACCCGCCGCGGGATCGCGCCCATGCACGAGCCGGAGATCGAACCTGGTGCCTCTGTCCAACCCCTTGCCGGGAGCGGCTCGGCGCTGGGCCATCGGTTCACACACCGGGCCATGGCGTGCGAGTTCGAGCTGGTGCTGCTGACCGACAGCGCCCGCTACGCCGCGCAGGCGGCGCGGGCGATATTCGAAGAGATCGACCGGCTCGAGAGCCAGCTCAGCCGCTTCCGGCCGGCGTCGGACATCGCCCGGATCAATGCCCTGCAACCGGGTGCGGCGGCGCGCATCGGGCCGGCCGCGCTGGACTGCCTCACCCTGGCGTGCGAGCTTTACGTCGACACCGGCGGCGCTTTCGACATCACCGCCGGCTCGAAGCCGCCGGGGGGCGGGTCGGGCCTGCAGTACCTCGGGCTGGACCCCGAGCGATGCTGCGCCGGGGTCACCGCGCCGGGGGTGCGACTTGACCTTGGCGGCCTGGGCAAGGGCTATGCCCTGGACCGGGCGGCGGCGCTGCTGCGCGACTGGTCGATCCCGGTGGCGAGGCTGCACGCCGGGCAGAGCACGGTGCTGGCGCTGGGCGCGCCGCCGGGGCAGCGTGGCTGGCGGATCGCGCTTCGCGATCCGGAGGCGGGCCCACCCGCCGCGCCGCTGGCCACGGTGACGCTGTGCAACCGCGCCATCAGCGGGTCCGACTCGCTGCTGCAACCGGGCCACATCCTCGACCCCCGCACCGGGGCAGCGGCCGAGGGCAAGCTGGGCGCCTGGGCCCTGGCTCCCTCCGCGGCGCGCAGCGACAGCCTCTCAACGGCGTTCTTCATCATGCCCGTGGATCAGGTGCGCGCCTGCTGCGCCGCCCACAGCGACGTCGGGGCCATCCTCCTCTGGCGCGAAGCGGAGGATCGCATGCGAGGCGCCTGGGGCCTGACCGGGTTGGACACACCCCCAGACACCGCGGTACAGCGCTGAGAAGCCGGCCGCGCTTACCCCGCGGGGGCCGCATCCTCATGGGGGATGTCGACCGTCTCCGGTTCGCCCTGGCCTCGCCGCCACAGGTCGTGGCGGCGGTAGCGGTCCAGCGGCTCGGGGTGGTCGACGCGGAAGTGGGTGCCGCGGCTTTCGTTTCGCCAGTGGGCGGAGCGGGTGATCAGCGCGCCGAGCGTGAGCATGTTCTGCACCTCCCAGCCGTCGCGATCGTCGAAGATCTTGTCCAGGGTGTAGCGGCCCCAGAAGTCGAACATCTCCAGCACCTCTTCCAGCCGCGCCCCGGTTCGCTCGATACCCACGTGGCGCCACGTGACGCTGCGAAGGCTCGAGCGCACGTCGACCAGGTCCAGTTCGGAGCGGTCGCTGATGGGAATGTCGGAGACGACCCGCACCGGGCCCGGGTGGGCCGCATCGTGCATCTCGCGGCAGACCTCGCCCGCGGCCCTGCCGAAGACCATACCCTCGAGCAGGCTGTTGGAGGCCAGCCGGTTGGCACCGTGCAGGCCGGTGCAGGCCACCTCGCCCGCGGCGTAGAGCCCCTTGAGCGTGCTGCGGCCGTCGAGATCGGTGTGAACCCCGCCGATCATGTAATGCGCTGCGGGGTGGATCGGGATCGGCGTCGTGCCCGGGTCGATCTCGAACTTGCGCAGAAGCTGGTGGATGCCCGGAAACCGCTGGGCGAACCGCTCGGCGCCGATGTGGCGGCAATCGAGGAAGACGCGGCTGTGGTTGGTCCGCTGCATCTGCGTGAGGATCGCGCGGGCCACCACGTCGCGCGGGGCAAGGTCGGCCTGGGGGTGGTAATCGGCCATGAAGCGGTAGCCGTTGTGGTCGATCAGCACGCCGCCCTCGCCACGCACCGCCTCGGTGATCAGCGAGCGCGAGGCGCCGGCGATGTAGAGCGTGGTGGGGTGGAACTGCATGAACGCCAGGTCCGCCAGCGCTGCACCCGCCCGGTAGGCCATGGCCAGGCCATCGCCGGTGGCGATGCGCGGGTTGGTCGACTCGCGGTAGACCTGGCCGCAGCCGCCGGTGGCCAGGATCGTCGCCGCGGCCCAGATCACCTGGAGGCCGTACTTGGGATGGTGCGTGATCGCCCCGACGCATTGCGGCGTGGCGCCTTCCAGCGTGATCAGGTCCAGCACGAAGCATTCATCGAACACGCGCACCTTCTCATGGGCACGCATCGCCCGGTTCAGCGCCCCGGCCATGGCCTTGCCGGTGGCATCGCCATCGGCGTGGAGGATGCGCGCCAGGGAGTGGCCGCCCTCGCGGCCGAGGGCGAGGTGGGGCGGATCGCCGGTGCGATCCAGCGACATGTCGACCTCGATCAACTCCCGAACCGCCTGCGGGCCGGCCTCGACCACCCGCCGCACGGCATGGGGATCGCACAGGTCCCCGCCGGCGTCGATCGTGTCGCGGATGTGCGACTCGAAACTGTCGCGGTGGTCCTCACCGGCCAGTTCCGGCGGCAGCACCGCGGCAATGCCGCCCTGGGCCCACCAGGTGTTGGAGGCCTTGAGCGGCCCCTTGGCGGTGACGATGACGTCGCTGTGCCCGGCCGCGGCCAGGGCGGCGCGCATGCCCGCCACGCCGCTGCCGATGACCAGCACCTCGGTGAAGATCTGCGGCAACAGGGCCACGCGGAAGGGGATCAGGTAGCGTCGCTGCTCGAAGGTGGGGGTCATGGGTTGTTCATATCCAGGTGCCGATGATAGCGCGGCGGATCGGGACGCAGAGGGCCGGTTCCCCGCCGCGACCGCCACCGGCCCATCAGCCGGTCACGGCGCTACGATCGCCGGCTCTGAGGCCCCGGCTCCTCCGGCTCCCTCTCCCGCCGGGAGAGGGCTGGGGTGAGGGGAGGTGTCGAAGGCCGGTTTGAATCTGCCCTCTCCCCCGACCCCTCTCCCGGGGGGAGAGGGGAGAAAGAGGCCGCGCCGGTCGGCAGGCGTGCCGTCGCTCCCGGTGTGGACAAGCCGCATGAGCCCCTCCGGGTCGATGGCGGCATTATCGGGTGCTTGAGCGTCGCCCGCCGCCTCGCCACGGCCGGAGAAGCTGACCGACGCCGGCGGCAGACCCGCCTCGTTCTGGAGGCGGCGGAACTCGCCATCGTGGTCATAAGTGATCCGCCCGCTGAGCCGCCAGCGCCGCTCGAGGGCCAGGCCCTCGGGGTCGGCGAACGCAGCGGGCAGGTCGATCACCTGCTCGCCCTCGGCCGGCAGGTGGACCGGCGGGTTCTGGCGCAACGCGAACCGCCCCACACCCGGCACCGTGACCTCGTAACGCAGCCGCAGCAGCCGCAGCTCGCGGTCGTTGGGATTGCTCAGCCGCAGCCGCACGACCAGCCGCGTGCCTTCCTCCGACCGCTCAACCGCCGCGATGGGCTCGACCTCCACCTGCGGGGTCCGCGCCCGATAGAAGTAGCTGGCCCGACACCCCCCGGCCAGTGGCGGCAGCACGAGCCACAGCATCAGCATCAACACCAGTATCGAGCGTCGCACAAAACTCTCCTGTCCGGCGGCCGCAACCATCCCGGTCAGCGACCCCATCACCGTAAAGACAAGATAGACCATCCCCGCCCCCGTTCCAAGTCCCCCCGTCCTCCGATCCCCTTGTCTGCCTGTCTCCGCACCTCCTCCCCCTTGCCCCCACCTCCTCCGGCCGCTATTTTTCCCTCCCGACGCGGTGCCTCACCCCAGGGAGCCTTCGCCTTGAGTCTTGCCAGCATCCGACGGGCCATCGGACCGGGTGTGCTCTACGCCGGCGCGGCGATCGGGGTGTCGCACCTGGTAACCTCGACGCAGGCCGGCGAGCGCTACGGCTTCTTCCTGGTCTGGGCCATCCTGCTGGCGGTGGTCAGCAAGTACGCCTTCCACGAGTTCGGCCCCCGCTACGCCGCGGCGACCGGCGAATCGCTGATCGACGGCTACCGGCGGCTGGGGCGGTGGGCGCTGGGCATCTACATCCTGGTCACGGTGGGCACGATGTTCGGCATCCAGGCCGTCGTCAGCGTCGTCACCGGCGGGCTGCTTGGCAACCTGGCGCAGACCTACCTCGACTTCAGCTTCACCGATGACGGCCGGGCCAACAGCTTCTACTGGACGGTGGCGGTGCTCGGGGCGGTCTGGGTCATGCTGCTGGTGGGGCGCTACCCGACGCTGGACCTGATGATGAAGCTGATCGTCACCGCGCTGAGCGTGTGTACGATCATCGCCGTGGTCGCCGGGGCCACCGCGGCGGATGCCGCGCTGCTGCGCTCGACGGTGATGGACATGACCGACCTGGCGGCGGTGGGCTTCCTGGTGGCGCTGATGGGCTGGATGCCCACGCCGATCGATGTGTCGGTGTGGCATTCGATGTGGACCCTCGGCCGCGCCGAGCAGACCGGCCACCGCCCGACGGTGCGCGAGGCGCGCATCGACTTCAACATCGGCTACCTGGGCGCTGCGGGGCTGGGGCTGGTGTTCCTGGCCCTGGGCGCGCTGATGCTGCATGGCGAAGCGTACGAGGGCCTGCCCGATGACAACGCCGTGGCCTTCGCCACAGCGCTGATCCAGACCTACGCCGAGGCGCTGGGCCCGGCCATCGTGCCGTTCATCGCCATCGCCGCCTTCTGCACCATGTTCAGCACGACCATGACGGTGACCGATGCCTACCCCCGCGCCTGGCGCCGCGTGGTCGAGGTCATCGCCGGCGAGCGCATCCGTCGCAACCACATCGGCATCTACGCCCTCTGCCTGGGGATCGTCTGCGGCGGGGCGATCGCCCTGCTGGCGGCATTGCTGCTGGAGCAGCGCGATGCGCTGTTCGACACGATCGTGCACACGGCGATGGCCCTGTCGTTCATCACCGCGCCGCTGCTGGCGTTCATCAACTACCGCCTGATCACCAGCCGCCACACCCCGGCCGAGGCCCGGCCCGGCCCGGCGATGCGCGGTTTCTGCGCGGTGAGCCTGGCCATCCTGGTGCTGATGGCCGGCGGCTACGTGGCCTGGTTCACAATGCAATTCATCGTCGCATCGTCCTGAGGCGCAGCCGCCTGACCCTGCCCGGCGGAGGTCGCTCTGCCCACCCTACGTGTTGCACCGCTCACCGGTACCCGACTGCCCCGTAGCCGCCGCCGCCGGGTGTGAAGAGGGTCAGCACGTCGCCCGGCTCGACCTTGAGTTGTTCCAGCGGACCGAGGCGGTGCAGACGGTTGGGGGCGGCAGCGCGGCCGAGCAGGTTGCAGCCGCGGCGGCCGTCCCGTCCGCCGGCGAGGCCGAAGGGGCGGCGGGTGCGGCGCTGGGTCAGCAGCGAGAGCGACAGGGGGGCGAGGAACTCGAAGCGGCGGATCACCCCGCCCCCGCCCGCGTGGCGGCCGGCGCCGCCGCTGCGGGGGCGGATGGCGAAGCGGTGTACGCGGATGGGGTAGCGCTGCTCGAGCACCTCGACGTCGGTGATGCGGGTGTTGGTCATGTGCGTGTGCACGGCATCGGCGCCGGCGAAGCCCGGCCCGGCGCCCGCTCCGCCGCAGATGGTCTCGTAGTAGCCGAATCGCTCATTGCCGAAGACGAGGTTGTTCATCGTGCCCTGGCTGGCGGCCGCGCGGCCGAGGGCGGCGAGGATCACATCCACGAGGCGCTGCGATATCTCGACGTTGCCGCCCACCACCGCCGCGCAGCGCGTGGGGTCTTCATGGGAAGGCGGGTTGAGCATCCCCTCGGGCACCGTCAACTCGACCGCGGCCATGGCGCCGGCGTTGAGCGGGACCGGCTCGGCCACCAGGCAGCGCAGGCAGTAGAGCACCGCGCTGCGCACCACGGCCATGTTCGCGTTGAGGCTGCCCGGCTGCACCTCAGCGCTGCCGGTAAAGTCGATGTGCATCACCCCGCCGCCGCGTCCCGGTGCCCGGATGGTGACACGGATGGGGGCACCGTCATCGAGCGCATCCTCGAAGCGGAACGTGCCCTCGCCCAGGGCGGCGATGGCATTGCGGGCCTTCTCGAAGGCGGCCTCGCGGATGTGGCGCATGTAGGCGCTGACCTCGTCCCAGCCGCGGCGGTCGACCAGATCGAGCAGTTGCGCTGCGCCGGTGTGGTTGGCGGCGATGGCAGCGCGGATGTCGGCGATGTTCTCACGCGGGCTGCGCGAGGGGTAGGGCCCGGCGGTCAGTGCGGCCATCAACTCCTCTTCCAGCAGCCGTCCACCGGCCACGATGCGCAGGTTGCGCAGCACCACACCCTCCTCGGCGAGGTTGCGGGCGAAGGGGAAGGTCGAGCCGGGCTCGATGCCGCCGATCTCGGCGTGATGGGCCCGCGAGGCGGCGAAGAACAGCAGCTCGCCACCGCCGCGGTCGAACACGGGTGTCATCACCGTGACATCCGGCAGGTGCGAGCCGCCCAGCGAAGGGTCGTTGCTGGCGTAGACGTCGCCCGGTTCAAGTCTCTTCACGCTCCGCAGCAGCCCCTTGACCGCATCGCCCATCGCCCCGAGGTGGACGGGGATGTGCGGGGCGTTGACGATGAGTTCGCCTTCGGCATCGAGCAAAGCGCAACTGAAGTCCAGCCGCTCCTTGACGTTGACCGACAGGCTGGTGCGCTGGAGGGTCACGCCCATCTGCGTGGCGATGTGCTCCAACTGCCGGGAGTAGAGCTCGAGGCGGATCGGATCGCGCGTGGCGGGCGGATGCTCCGTCCCCGCGGCCGGTGCCGATGCCGAGTTCGCATCCGGTGCCGGCCGCGGCGGCCCGCATGTCAGCAGCAGGTCACCGTGGCCGGTGAGCCTCGCTTTCCAGCCGGGCTCGATGATGAGGGTGGACAGGTCCTCGAGCACCATGGCCGGGCCTTCGAGCGTGTCGCCGGGCTCGAGGTCGGCGCGGCGGTAGACCGCCGTGCGGTGCGCGGCGGCGTCGAACCAGGTCGTGGTCCAGTCGTGGGGCTGGGCGCGGCGGGGGTGCTCCGGCCGCGCCTCGGGCGCCGGCCGCGGCACGCGGCCGATGACCTCGATGCGCAGCGTGGCGATCTCGATGGGGCGGTCCTCGTGGGCGTGGCCGTAGAGCCGGCGGTGCATCGCGGCGAAGGCGGCGGCCCAGTCGTCATCTTCCGGCCGTCGCACGGTGATGGTGGCATCCTCGCCCTTGTAGCGCAGGTCGAGCATCCGCAGCGCCGGTTGCATGTGCTCGGGGGCGATGCCTTCCTCGATCACCTCCCGGCGCAGCGTGTCTTCAAAATCCTGAAAGACCGGCTCGATCGCCTCGAGCGCGGCCTCATCCAGCGGCCGCAGCACGCTGGCTTCAGCAAAACGCCGCACATCGGCCATGCCCACGCCCAGCGCGCTGAGGATGCCCGCAAGCGGGTGCAGCAGGATGCGGCGGATGCCCAGCAGGCGCGCGATGCCGCAGGCGTGCTGGCCGCCGGCGCCGCCAAAGGCCACCAGCACGTGCTCGGCCGGGTCATAGCCGCGGGCAGCGCTGATGGTGCGGATGGCCCCGGCCATGCGCAGGTCGGCGATGCGTGCAAAGCCATCGGCGATGGCACGGGCATCCATCGCCGGGGCGCTGTCCCCCGCCGCGGCGGCCACCTCGCGGGCAAGCTGCTGCATGTGCCGCTCGACGGCGTCGGCATCGAGCGCAAAGGGAAAGTGCTCAGCGCTGATGCGGCCGTTGTAGAGGTTGACATCCGTCAGCGTCAGCGGCCCGCCGCGGCCGTAGCACATCGGCCCGGGGTCGGCCCCGGCGCTTTCGGGCCCGACCAGCAGTTTCTGGCCGTCGAAGCGGCAGATCGAGCCGCCGCCGGCGGCGACGGTCTCGATGGCGTACATCGGCGCCACGATGCGCACGCCCGCCTTCTCCGTGGCGAACTGATACTCGTAGTGGCCGTCGAAGCGGCTGACATCGGTCGAGGTGCCGCCCATGTCGAAGCCGATGGCCTTCTTGAAACCCGCTACCGTCGCCGCGTGGGCAAAACCCACCACACCGCCCGCCGGGCCGCTGAGGATCGAATCGCGGCCGGCGAAGCTGTCGGCATCGACCAGGCCGCCGGCGGAGGTCATCAGCTTCAACTCCGCCTGTGGCACACACTGCCGCACCTGCTGCACGTACCGGCCGATCACCGGTGACAGATACGCATCCACGATGGCCGTGTCGCAGCGGGGCAACATGCGAATGGTCTTTGAGAGACCGGTCGAGACCGAGATGTGCCCAAAGCCGCGCTGCCGGGCGAGTTCGGCCACGCGCTGCTCATGGACCGGGTTGGCCCATGCATGGAGCAGGCAGAGGGCCAGGGTGGTGATGCCCGCATGCTCGAGTTCATTCAGCGCGGCGTGGACCTCGGCCTCATCCAGCGGCTTGAGGATGCGGCCTTCGGCATCGATGCGTTCGTCGAGTTCAATGGCCCGCTCATGCAGGGGCGGTGGCTTGATGATCTGGAGGGCGAAGAGATCGGGCCGGGCCTGGTTGCCGATCAGGGGCAGGTCGGCGAAGCCGCGCGTGGTCAGCAGGGCGATGCGGGCGCCCTTTCGCTCGAGCAGGGCGTTGGTGCCGCGGGTGGTGCCCAGGCGGATGCGCACCGGCCCCACCGGCTCATCGAGCCGCTTTCGCATCAGCCGTCGGATGCCCGCCACGGGCGCCGGCTCGGGCGAGCGAAGTTCGATGGCGGTGCCGGCGGGTGGAACCTGCGCCTCGGGCAGGGGCAGGGGCGGCTCGAGGCTGAGGCCGCCATGGGGGTCGCTGGCGGCGATGGTGGCCTGGGCGATGTCTCGGCCGCGCTCATCGAGCAGAGCCAGGCCGTAGCCGCGGTAGAAGTCGGGTGGCATCCCGGCCAGGGCCGGGTCGGCCAGGTGGTGGCGGGTGGCGCCGGCCGCTGCGCGGGCCTTGATGGCGCTGGAGCTGAGGAGCTTGCAGGTGTGGATGTGACCGCCGGGCGCGTGGGCGATGCAGTCGGTGAAGGTGCCGCCCACGTCGATGAAGAATTGCCAGGTGGCGGTCAAAGCGTGGCCTCTTTCCCCCCTCTCCCACCGGGAGAGGGGCCGGGGGTGAGGGAGGATTCGGACCGGCCCCGGGAGTCTCCCCTCACCCCAGCCCTCTCCCGGAGGGAGAGGGGGCCGGATTTTCAGGGCAGGGCAGGGAACGGGGCCGGGCGGGTCAGTCCTCGCGGTCTTTGGGCTTGATGTCGACCTGGCTGTGCATGTGCCCGGCGCTGCCCGGATGGCTCACGATGCGGTAGACGCACCAGAAGAGGAAGGCGGTGGCCCCGCCCACACCCACGATCATGGCGATCCAACCGGCAACGGTCATGGCGAGACGTCCGTTTCCGCCGACTCCTGGCGGCGCCAGCGCCGCAGGGCCACGGAGGTGAGGATGGTGAACAGCACAAAGACCCACACGATCAGGAACACCGCCACCAGCGGCACGGGTATCGCACCCTCGGGCAGGTCGATCAGGGCCTGGATGCGGCCCGGCGCCCTCTGTGCCAGCCAGAAGGCGAAGACCACCAGCAGGAACGTCGGCGTGACGTACTTGATCAGGAAGGTGTAGCTGCGCGGGATGCGAAGCTCAGCGCCCTCATCGATCTCCTTCAGCCCACGTTTGGCGCCCAGTATCCACGCGAAGAAGATCACCTGGATGGTGGCCATGATGAACACCAGAAACTGGCCGACCCAGAAGTCCATGGTGTCCATGGCCGCTGCGCCTCTGGAAAACAGCACCACGATGAACGCGCCCATGGCGGTGACCGTGGCCAGCAGGGCGGTCGAGGCGCGGCGGCCCAGGCCCAGGCCCTCCTCGAGGAACGCCAGGCCCGGCTGGAGCATTGAGATCGCGCTGGTCACCGCCGCCAGGAACAGCAGGAAGAAGAACAGGAAGCCGAAGGCATAACCCGGCGAAAGGCCCCATGCCTCGCGCACGTTGAACCCGAAGACCTCATCCGGCATCGTCGTGAACACCGCCGGCAGCGCCTGGAAGCCGAGGCTGAAGGTGCTGTGCGGGTTGGCCACCGCCGAGACGCCCAGCAGCACGAAGGTGGCCGGGATCACGATCATCCCCGCCAGCGCCAGCTCGCAGAAGGTGTTGCCGGCGCAGGCGGTGACCGAGCTCAGCGCCACATCGTCGCGCCGTCTCATGTAACTGGAGTAGGTGATGATGATGCCAAAGCCCACCGACAGCGTGAAAAACACCTGGCTGGCCGCGGCCAGCCACAGTTCGGGATTGGCCATGCTGGCAAAGAAGCCGGGGGCGGTGAACGCCGCGCGGTCGTCCTCGATCTCCATGTCGATGCGCGAGCGGTCGTGGGCGAAGATGACCCGGCCCTCGAACGGCTCGACCATCCGCAGCACGCGCGCGGCGTGGATGACCGCCTCGTGGCCGGCCCAGTCCGCATCATTGGCGAAGACCTCTGGGTAGAGCTCTTCATCGCGCTCAAAGAGCGCCTCGAAGCGGTCCCGGTCGGCCTCGATCGCATCCCGCGGCGGGGCATCGAAGCGCTGCGGGTCATCGACCTTCAGCGCTTCGATCCGCCAGGGCGTCAGCGCCACCGCCTCGAAGAAGCGCCGGCGGTCGACGATCTCGAGCGCTTCGAGCGTGATGCCCGCCTCATCGCCCTCGGCATGCACCGGCACCACCGACGCCCCGGCGTGCTCCAGCAGCGGCCGCACGTTCTCATCGCCGGGCGCGAGGTTCTCCGGCTGGGTCACCGGGTTCCACATGTAACCCAGGCCGTTGACCACGTTCTGATGCGGTGCATCGGCGGGTGCCGGCAGCGTCACCACGCGGATCAGCACGATGATCGCGCAGATCACCAGCGCCGGCATGGCGATGCGGCAGAACAGCTCGATGCCCTTGCGGATGCCCCAGTAGATCAGGGCGAAGTTGACCAAAAAACAGACCGCGGCGAAGGCCAGCACCGGCGTCTGCGTCACCCGCAGGGCATCGCCATCGGCCCCGTAGCCGATGTAGGAGGCGAACACGGCACCGGCCTCCTGCTCGGTCTCGGCCTTGATCTGGCCGCGCAGGTACATCCATGCATAGCCCAGGCACCAGGCCTGCACGATCACGTAGTACATGTAGATGATCAGCGGCAGCACCGGCCCCAGCACGCCCATGTACGAGGCCGTCCTGCTGCGCCGTACCGTGCGGAAGATGCCCGGGGCCGAGTTGTACCCCCGCGTCCCCCCGTAGCGGCCCAGGCCCCACTCGGCCAGGGCGATGGGAATGCCCAGCAGCAGCAGCGACACGATGTAGGGCACGATGAACGTGCCCCCGCCGTACTGTGCCGCCAGCCCGGGAAAGCGCAGGAAGTTGCCCAGCCCCACCGCGCTGCCGGTGACCGCCAGGATCACGCCCACGCGGGTGGCCCACGTCTCTCGCAGGTTGTTCTGGTTCAATAACGTCATCGCATGACCCCTGCCTGCCACGATCCGGGGGAGGCACCAGGGCAGAAGTTAACTTCTGTTGCCCCGCTCGCCAACCCCCCCGACCCCGGTCTGGCGCACGTGCCAGCAAGATATATTTAATGTGTTAAGACAATTAACCGCAGAGGACACAGAGGACGGAGGATGAGGGCGGTGTTCACCACCATCCCCCCGTCAGCCACACCGCGGCGTACATCACAAATAATGCACTGCAAATAGTAAGTTCCTGCGGGTGAGCGACATGCGCTCACGTGGGTTCGCCAGGATGACAGCGTTTCCCCGCTGTCCTCATCCCGTTTCCCCCTCCCCCCGACCTCTGCGCCCTCTGCGTCCTCTGCGGTAAGAACTCTTGAAGAAACTTGCGTTTCCCGACAGCGACCCGGGTTCATCGCCGGCCGGGCTAGAGGAAGCGTGGTTCGGGCCGAGCTCGATTTGGGGGCGCATCTTTGACACGTGCGCAGCGCTGTCGCAGAATACCGGGCCCTCCGGTGGGCACCCGCCACCGTTTGCTCCCTCTTGGTCCCATACCCCACGCCTTCGGCCGGCCCGGCGCCGGTTTTCATCAAGGACAACGCCATGAGCCTTTCGATCAAGTCTCGGGAAAGCTGCGAACTGGACCTTCTCTCGCTGGGCGAGTGCATGGTGCGGCTGAGCCCGCCCGGCAGCGGGCGCATCGAGTTCGCCAACATGCTGGAGGTCTGGGTCGGGGGCGGGGAGTACAACGTGGCCTATGCCCTGGCGCGGCTGGGGATGCGCACCGGCTGGGTCGGCGGCCTGGTGGACAACCCCGTCGGCGCCCTCATCCGCAACCATGCCCGAAGCGCGGGGATGGACACCGCCCACGTGGTCACCCTGCCCTACGATGGCGTCGGCCGCGAGGCACGCATCGGGCTGAACTTCACCGAGGTCGGCTCCGGCGTGCGCGCCAGCGTCACCATGTACGACCGCGGCCACTCGGCCACCAGCCGGCTCAAGCCCGGCGACGTGGACTGGGAGCAGATTTTCAACAAGCGCGGCGTGCGCTGGCTGCATACCGGCGGCATCTTCACCTGCCTCAGCCCCAGCACCCGGCAGGTGGCGGCCGAGGCGGTCAAGGCCGCCCACGCCGCGGGCACCATCGTCAGCTACGACCTCAACTTCCGCTCGAAGCTGTGGTCCAGCGCCGAGGCGATCGAGACCACCCGCCCCCTGGTGCGGTACATGGACTGCCTGATCGGCAACGAAGAGGACTTCCAGCAGGTGCTCGGCTACGAGGTCGAGGGGGCCGATGCCTCCGGCGAGCTCAAGGAACTGCCCATCGAGTCCTACAAGAAGATGGTCCGCAAGGTGGCCGGGGACCATCCCAACCTCAAGGTCATCGGCACCACCCTGCGCGAGGTCCACAGCGCCAGTGTCAACGGCTGGTCGGCCATCCTCTACAACGCCGCCGATGACACCTTCTACCAGGACAGCGTGCCCGGCACCGACCAGCGCCTCTTCGCTGAACCGCTGGTGATCGAAGACCGCGTCGGCGGCGGTGATGGCTTTGCCTCCGGCTTCGCCTTCGGCTTCCTCAACGGCGCCCTGATCGAGCGCAGCAGCAAGGGCAAGCAGACCCTCCGCTACGGCCAGCAGCCCGACCCGCAAAGCTGCGTCAACCTCGGCACCGCCCACGGCGCCCTGCTCCAGACCACCCGCGGCGACACCTCGCAGATCACCCTGGCCGAACTCGAGCGCATCGCCACCGGTGGCGGCGCCCGCATCATCCGCTGAGGCCGGGGCCTTCCATTGCGAACATCCTGCTCCCACCGGGCCCATAAAAGGTTCCAGGAACCTTTATCGCCCCGTTCCCCCCGCTCCCCGCGGGAGAGGGGCCGGGAGTGAGGGCAGATTTGGACCCCCTGCGCGTCTCCCCTCACCCCAACCCTCTCCCAGAGGGAGAGGGAGTTATTTTCAGAACAGTGGCACCCCATTCACCCCGCCCGCCTTGCCGGCCGGGGTGTTGCGGTCCATCCATCCCTGCCGGCTCACGCGGGCCGCGCGGCAGTGCGGCGGGGCCGTTCCTACAATGGCCGGATGCGGGAAAGCTCGCTGCTGTTGCACGTTTACGGTCAGAATGCAGCGCTGCCGGCGCGGGTGTCGTTGCCGCCGGGCGATGACATGGGGGCGGTGCGCTTCGATCCGGGCGGCGGGGGTGATGCCGAGGTGCTGGTGGCGGTGGATCAGCTTGCCGACGGGGTGCACGTGGATGTGGCCCACACCTCCCTGTCGCAGGTGGGCAGAAAGGCGGTGACGCGAAACCTTTCAGACGTTGCGGCGATGGCGGCGGTGCCCCTGGCGGCGGTGGTGGCCGCCTGCCTGCCGCGCGATTTCGGCCAGTCGCGTGCCGAGGCGCTCTTCGACAGCCTGCGGCGGGCCGCCGCCGCCTTCGACTGCCCGCTGATCGGCGGTGACATCGCGATGTGGGACCATCCCCTGCTGCTGAGCGTGACGGTGCTGGCCCGGCCCGAGCCGGGCATCGCACCGGTGAAACGTTCGGGCGCGGCCGAAGGCGATCTGCTCTACGTCACCGGCCGGCTCGGTGGCAGCCTCATCGAGCTGCACGGCTACACCCACCACCTGGATTTCGAGCCCCGCCTGCACGTGGCCCGCCGCCTGGCCGCGGTGTGCCGACCTTCGGCCATGATCGACCTCAGCGATGGCATGGCGGCCGACCTGCCGCGCCTGCTGGCGGCCTCGGGCGACCTGGTGGCCCAGGTCGAGCTGGCGCAACTGCCCATCAGCGAGGCGGCGCAGGTCGCCGCGGCCGGCTCGGGCCGGCCACCGTGGCAGCACGCGATGGGCGATGGCGAGGACTACGAACTGCTGTTCACCGTCGACCCCGCGCAGGCCCGGCGCCACCTGCCCGAGTCGATCGAGGGCGTGCCGGTCACCCGCATCGGCCGCGTGCGAAAACGGTTGAATCCGGATGAGCCGCCGCTGCTGCTGATGGATGAAGAAGGCCAGGTGCATCCGCTGGACAGCACCGGTTGGGAGCACGCAGGCACATGAGTGATCGGCAGGCGACATGGCAGGGCGCGAGCATCGCACCGCAGCAGACGCGGGCCATCGGCTGCGCCGTCGGCCGCGTGGTCGAGCGCGGCGACGTGCTGGCGGTGGAGGGGCCGCTGGGAGCGGGCAAGACGCTGTTGGTGGGTGGTGTGGCCGAGGGCATGGGGCTCGACCCGCGGCAGGTCACCAGCCCCACCTACGTGATCGTGCAGGAGTACGGGCCGGCCCAGCCGGGCTTCTGCCCCATCCTGGTCCACGTGGATGCCTACCGGGTCCACACGCTGGAGGAACTGGAATCGATCGGCTGGGGCGAGGGGGAGCTGTTCGGCGGCGATGCGGTGGTCGCGGTGGAATGGGCCGACCGGCTGGGCGAGGAATTGGGTGGGCAGTCGCTGCGCATCGAGCTGGCCCACAGCGGCGAGCGGCATCGCGAGCTGACCCTACGCTGCGATGGGGGCGCGTGGCTGAAGCGGTGGTCGGCGCTGTGCCGGGGCCTTGAAGAGGCGGTGATGGAGCCGGGCACCTGCCCGATCTGCAAGGGCAAAGCGTGGCGCGGCCTGCCGCCGTACCCGTTCTGCTCGAAGCGATGCCGCCTGATCGACCTTGGCCGCTGGCTGGGCGAGGACTACCGCATCAGCCGGCCGATCGAGACTTCCGACCTGGAAGAGGAATAACCGCCACGGCACGGGCCGAGCCGACCCTGACCTGCGGCCCCTTTTCCGGCTTCGGGGGGCAAAGGGGCGTCTGGGGCCGGGCCGCGTGCCGGTCGGGCCTGTCATGCCCCCCGAGCGCGGCTATGATTGTTTGACAGTTGCATCGCACAGCTTACATTGGCCGTCACCCCCACCGCGGTGTCGGGGGCGTGGTTGGCACAGCCCTGGGGAGCGCACCGATGCGCGGGTTGTGCGGGCTGCGCGGCCGGTGGCCGCCGGGGCACACCGGGGTGGCCGCCTGGAGGGGGGTGCGGTCGGTGCGGTGGCTGGACGCGTGGTGCCGGCGCTGCGAGGGTGGGAGGGCCTGAGGCGGATCGTTCACTCCCTTTTATCGAGTTGACATGGTACTGAGTTTCTTCAAGAAGGGCCGCTCCGATGCCGCCAAGGCCGACGGCGATGACGGCGGTACACCGCTGGCCAAGCGGGACGTGAAAAAGGCCAGGCCGTGGTTCGAGCGGGCGCGCACCGTCGCCGATACCCGCAACTACGACTACGCCGTCGAATGCTACATCAGCGGTCTGAAGCACGACCTGGACAACCTGAACATGCACGAGGCGCTGCACGAAGTGGCCATGAAGCGCAAGCTCGCCGGCGGCCGGCCCGCCGGCTTCACCGAGCGCTACTTCGGCGGCGGCAAGACGCTGGTGGAGAAGGCCCTGCACGCGGAGCTGCTCTGGGCCAAGGACCCGACCAACCCCCAGCTCATGCAGGCCCTGATGGAGCGGCTGGTCGAACTCGATGCCCAGACCGAGCAGCTCAACCTCGGCGAGGTCGCCTGGTGGGTCGGCTCGCTGATCCTGGAAAGCGCCGGGGCGCAGAAGAAGCCGACCAGGGCCGGCTATGTCCGCGTCATGGAGCTATTCGAAGCCATCGGGGCCTACGACAAGGCCATCGAGGCCTGCCGACGCGCCCTGCACCTGGCCGACAACAGCGATCCGGACCTGCTTCGCAAGCTCAAGGACCTCCAGGCCACCGACACCATGACCAAGGCCCGCTACGGTGAGAGTGCGCGCGAGTCGATCAGGGACGTGGACAAGCAGCGCGACCTCGATCAGCAGGACCAGATCGCCCGCACCGGCTCGGCCCAGGAAGAACTCATCGCCCGCCGACGCGCCGAGTACGAGGAGGACCCCCAGGACGTCGACCGCGCCCAGAAGCTGGTCACCGTCCTGGTCGAGTCGGGTAAGCCCGAGCACGAGGATGAGGCCATCCGCATCCTCACCGAACTGTGGCAGCAGACGGGCCAGTACCGATACAAGATGCGCATCGGTGACATCCGCATCCGTCGCTTCGGCCGCGAGCTGCGGGAAATGCGCGATCAACTGGCCCGCAAGCCCGACGATGAGGCGCTTCGCAGGAAGCTCCAGGAGCTGGCCCGCCAGCAGATCCAGTTCGAGCTGGGCGAGTTCAAGGAGCGGGTGAAGAACTACCCCACCGACATGGCCCTGCGCTTCCAGCTCGGGCGCCGGCTGCACGCGGTCCGGCAGTACGATGAGGCCATCGCCGAGTTCCAGCAGGCGCGGGCCGACCCCAAGCACCGCGCCCAGGCGCTGCTGTACCTGGGCCGCTGCTATGCGCTCAAGGACTGGCTGGATGAATCGCTCGATGCCCTGCGCGAGGCGATCGACACCCACACCGTCTCCGGCGACAAACTCGGCCTCGAGATGCGCTACGAGCTGATGGACACCCTGGAGAAATCCGCCGGGCAGAACCGCAACCTCGAGCAGGCCCGCGAGGCGGCGAAGATCGCCTCCGACATCCTCCAGACCGACATCAACTACCGCGACATCCGCCAGCGCCTCGACCGCATCCGCAAGCTCGTCAACGAGCTCGAAGGCGGGGAGGCCCGGTGAGCGGCCGCGCCGTCGCCATCATCCCCGCACGCCTGGCATCGAAGCGCCTGCCGGGAAAGCCCCTGCTCGACCGCACGGGCAGGCCGCTGATCGCCCACGTGGTGGAGAATGCCCGATGCGCTGCATCGCTGCAGCGCATCATCGTGGCCACCGATGATGCGCGCATCGCCGCCGCGGCCGAGGCCGCCGGGGCCGAAGCGGTCATGACCCGCCCCGACCATCCCAACGGCACCAGCCGCATCGCCGAAGTCGTCATCCGCCTGTGGCCGCACCTGGCCGAACAAGCTCAGCGGCGGCACGGCCCCGACGGGGGACCGGAGGGTCGCGATGCGGCCCGGATCGTGGTCAACCTCCAGGGCGATGAGCCCGAACTCGACCCGGCCCTCATCGACCGCCTGGTCGACGCCCTCGAGCACGCCGACCCGGCCACCACGCCCATGGCCACCATCGCCGGCCCCTTCCAGCCGGGCGAGGACCCGGCCGACCCAAACATCGTCAAGGTGGTGCTCGATGCCCGTGGCCACGCCCTCTACTTCTCGCGTGCCCTGATCCCCCACGACCGCGATGGCACCGGCGCGGCGCCGCTGAAGCACGCGGGCATCAAGCTGTGGGACATCACCAATGGGGAGGAGGGGGCGCGGCCGCTGGTGGACTTCAACCACATCAGCAAGTTTGAAAGAGAGATGGAGATCACGCAGGTTCGTTGTGGTTTTGCGTATGTCCGCAGGTGTGCGTGTGTGTGTGTGTGTGTGCGCGCGCGCATGGAGTGTGAGCGTGTATGCAAGTGCGCACGCATGTGTGTGCGCATGAGTATGTGAGCGTGTATGCAAGTGTTCGCGCGTGTGTCTGTGTGTGTGTGATCAAGTGGAGTGGACACTGAGGCCCCGTCCAGGCTGCCTTAAACTGCCTCTTAAGCATGCTGGACCAAGAGGAGTCAATGGTGGTGCGTGCACCGACGCCCAGCAACCCGGCTTACGCCCGCATGCACCCCCCCCACTCCCACTACCGACTGGCAGGCCTCCCCTGGCCTGCGCTTGCACCTACCCC
>PUMS01000213.1 GCA_003551485.1 Phycisphaeraceae bacterium
AACCGCCAGGCCTCGATCCGCGTGGGCGAGGACCTGCCCATCGCCACCAGCGTGGCCGGGGTTACCGCCGACCGGCTCCAGTTCGACTTCCGCTACCTGCCCATCGGCATCCTGCTCAACGTCCGCCCACGCATCACCGCCGAGGCCGATCAGATCAGCATGCAGATCGATGCGGTGGTCTCCGACCGCGTGCCCGGCGAGGACCTGGTGATCACCGACGGCGATGTCGAGGTGGCGCGGGCGCCGCGGATCAGCACGCGGCGGGTGCAGACCTACTCGCGCATCCACAACAACACGCCGTTCATCATCGGCGGCCTGGTCAGCCGCCAGACGGTCACGCAGCGCGACAAGGTGCCGCTGCTGGGCGACATCCCGCTGCTGGGCGCGCTGTTCCGCTCGAGCACCGAGGATGAGCTGCGTCGGGAAGTGATCATCGTGCTCACGCCCTACGTGCTGCCCGATGACCGCACCGTCGGCCGCGTCCAGCCGCGCGATGAGGACCTGTTCGACAGCTTCGGCCACCGGCTGTTCCGCGATGCCTACCGCATCCGTGCCGAGGACGTGTTCGACCTGACGTTCCTGACCGAGAATCCCCAGCTCCAGCGTGCGCGCCGCCAGGCCCACGAGGCCATGCGCAACAACCCCGGGCTGGCCGAGACCTACCCCTTCGACCGGTTCAAGGGCCAGCGCATCCCCGGCGAGCGCATCCTGGTCTACCGCCAGATCTACGAGGTGCTCCGCCGCAAGGACGTGGACGAGCAGGTGGCGCTGGACCGGCTGATCTTCTTCATGGCCGACCGCGACCGGCCCGAGGGCTATCGCGTCGAGTTCCTCATGCCCTACCTCGCCCGCCTGGGCGGGCTGAAGTACCCCCTGGATGAGGCCGCCGATATCTTCGAGCCGCTGGAGGGCAAGGCCCTGGCCATCACCTTCACCACCACCCTCGAGGGTGAGCCCGATGAAATCTTCAAGGACCCGGTGCCCCGCATCGCCGTCTACGACTGCCGCAACCGCCAGGAGTGGAGCCGGCTGCTGTGGCAGCTCAACCAGCCCGACGCCGATGGCAACCCGCGTCACACCATCCTGCTGCACCGCCAGCGCGACCTGGAGCGCATCCAGCAGGCGGTGGCGCTGAAGCACGCGATCGCCATCAACGCCAACCGCAAGGAGCTGACGCTGGAGAACTTCTCCCTGGGCCAGGTGCTTCAGATGCCCGACATCGACCCGCGGAAGATCAACGTGCTCGATGCCGAGGTGGCCGACTACTTCTTCTTCACCGAGCAGTACTACCCGGCGCTTCAGCGCGAGCTGACCCGCGACATCAACGCCCTGCGCGAGGCCATCGATGCCGGCACCCTCCACCGCCATCGCCCCCGGCCGGCGCAGCCGCAACCCCAGCTTCAGCCGCGCGTGCAGCCCCAGCCTCAGCAGCCTCAGCGCTGATGGGTGTGCTGGGAAACATGGGCCCCCACTGCCAGCGGCAGGCCCCGAAGGCCCGTTCACTCAGCCCCGGACGTAGCGCCGGGTAACGGCGCCCCTGCGGCAGCCGGCCCTGCAAGGGCCCGGTATCTCAGGGGACTCTTTCGCTGTCGGGGGGGGGCAGGGCTGGACAGTTGGCGCCTTCGCCATCTTCTCTGCGCCTTTTCCGGGGCTTGGCTCTGGGCTGAGTGCACCTGGCCTTTCAGGACGATGAAGGCCGTCCATCGGCCCGGCAGTAGGGTTCAGAGCCTTTACCGGG
Source organism: Phycisphaeraceae bacterium (assembly GCA_003551485.1). Taxonomy (GTDB): domain Bacteria; phylum Planctomycetota; class Phycisphaerae; order Phycisphaerales; family Phycisphaeraceae; genus B1Sed10-187. The sequence continues at coordinate 1,739 of PUMS01000213.1, forward strand.
CTCCGGGCCCCTTGTCGCATGCCCTGCCATGTCCACCTGGCCGTGGCACACCCGCGCCGATCGCCGCGGGTCTCGCCGCCGATTCAGATCAACGGGTCCCCGCTGTGACTGCTACTGTTGCCGCCGGCCTGGGAGGCTTCGGGCGCCATGGTCTCGACCATCTCGCGGGGCGGGCCATCGGCGGGCAGGATCATGGTGATGCTGGTGCCCGCATCGGCCTCGCTTTCGATTCGGACGTCGCCGCCGTGCTCATCGACGACCTTCTTGGTCACCACCAGGCCCAGGCCCGTGCCGCGAAGGCCCTTGGTGGAGAAAAACGGCGTCCAGAGCTGGGCGCTGGTTTCTTCACTGATGCCGTGGCCATTGTCGGCCACGCGGATATGCACCGTATGGTTCTCGCCGTCGTAGTGGCTGGCCAGTGTCACCACCCCGGTTTCGGGCTCGACCGCGTCCAGGGCGTTGTTGATCAGATTCAGCACCGCCTGGTGGATACCGCTGGACTCGATGGGAATCGGGGGCACGGCGTCGTCGAACTCGGTGATCAGCGCCACCTTCTGGGTCTCGAACTGATGCTCGGTCAGGTCGACGATCTCCTGGAGCAGGTGGTTGATGTTGGTCATCACCGGGTCGAGCTTTCGCTGCTTGGAGTAGGTGAGCATGTTCATCGTCAGGTTGCTGATGCGCTCGAGGTTACGCGCGACGATGGCCCAGCCGTTTCGCACCACGTTCATCGCGTTCTTGCGCAGGCCCAGTTCCACCACCTCCGCCCCCCCGCGAAGCCCCTGGATGATGTTCTTGATCGAATGGCTCAGCGAGGCCACCGTCTCGCCCACCGCCGCCAGTCGCTCGCGGTTGAGCCGCTCATCGTAGAGCTGGAGGTTGGTCATCGCCAGACCCACCTGCACGCCGATGGCCGTCAGCAGCCGCAACTGGTCCTCGGTGAAGGTGTAGTTGGCCACCTTCGAATCCAGATGGATCACCCCGAACAGCGAGTCCTTGAACTTGATCGGCACGCAGACCGCCGAGCGGATGCCGTACTGCTGAACGCTGTCGCCGGAAGCGAAGCGGCGGTCGGTCATGGCGTTGGCGCTGAGTACGCCCTCATCGTGATGCAGCACGTGCTGGACGATGGTGCGGCTGATGGTGACCCGCCTTTCCTCGTCGTTGCGCGGCTCGATGCGGTGCCGCACCACGATGGGGTCGGGCTTCTGCTCGGGACTGTTCTGAAGCAGAATGAAGCCGCGGTCGGCCTGGAAGTGGTCGAAGATCACGTCCATGGTCCGCTCCAGCAGCGTCTGGCGGTCCAGCGCCGTGCCCAGAACGGTGAGCAGGTCGTAGATGACCCGCAACTGATACTCCGCGGCCTCACCCGGCTCGGGCACGGCCATGATCACCGAGTCGGCGTTGGCCGGGACGGCGGCCTCGACGTGGGCATCGAGCTCCTCAGGCCGCGCCACGTGGACACTGGCCCGCCGTCGCTCGGCCACATCCTCGCCGAACAGCAGGATGGTGTTGCCGGTGCGGACCTGGTCGCCCGGCCGCAACTGGCGCGGGCCGCTGACACGGACACCATTGACGAACGTGCCGTTGGCGCTGCCCAGGTCCCGGATGATCCAGCAGCCCTCATCGGGCGTCAGCTCGGCATGGCGGCGGGAGATGGTGTGGTCCTGAAGCTGCAGCGATTCACCCGACCGGCCGATCTGCTGCGGCTCGTTGTCGGGCAACTCGAATCGCCGCCCATGGTCGGGGCCCTTGATGACGGTGAGGATCAGCGGCATGGTATACGCTTTGCGATTCGGGCCGCGCAGCGCGGCCGCGGGTTGCCACACACTGGCCGATATGGCCTCTGACGCCAGATTGTAGGAGGCGGCTTCCGCGGGGACACGAAGCCGGGATGAACGATCAGACTTGCCCGTCCGCCCGGCCCCTGCGCGCCCGCACCCAATGGCACGCGCCACGGGGCGCCCCACGCTCGCCCTTGCTCCGGGCGCGGGCCTCCGGGCGCGGGCCGGCCAGCAAAGGTTCCCGGAACGTTTCAGGGGCGTGTCCCATGAGGCGGCGCCGCACCGGCGACGATGCCATCGCCCCCCCCGCGCCCGCTCCGCCCACGCCGCGCCCCACCCCCGGCGCACCTGATGCCGCGGCGTTACCGTCCGGTACGCGGGCGGGGCCACCAGAACTGGTTGTTGGGACCGGCGTTGAAGCCTTCGTGCATCGGCTCCATCGCCTCGAAGGCCACCCAGCCGGTCGAGCCGTCGCTCCAGGCGGCGTTGGCGCCGCCGGGGTCGACCGCAATCTCGGCCACGTCGTGGGCCAGCCAGTCACCGTACCGCTTCCACACCGACATGCAGTTCCACATCGCCAGGCCCGCCGGGGTCAACGTGGTCCGCATGTCGGCCGGGGGTGTGAACAGCGCGTTCTGCCAGTTGTTGTATTGGTAGGTGATCAGGGTGACGTACCCGTGGGGCCCGCCGGGGTAGCGCACGGTGATCAGTTCGCCCGGGCAGAAGAATATCTCCTCGCGCTGCTCCGTGCTGAAATACCGCTGGAAGAACGGCTCGTTGAGCCGCCGTACATCCTGGGGCATGCCGGTCGAGCCGCGATAGGGGTAGTGCTCGCGGTGGTCGGCGGCGTAGGTGGTGGCCCCGATGTGAATCTGCCGCAGGTTCGAAGCACAGCGGATGCGGATGGCCGACTCCCGCACCGCCCCCAGCGCCGGCAGCAGGATGGCCAGCAGCAGGGCGATGATCGAGATCACCACCAGCAGTTCGATGAGGGTGAACGCGGCGGGGCGGCGGGCCATGGTCGTCCTCTCATGATACCAGGTCCGGCGGCGGGCACGAAGCGACAGGGGCCGACGCTTTGCCGTCGGCCCCTGCTGAGAGCGGATTGCCGCGCCAGCCGCGGCCGGCGGGTCCGGGCGTGGAGGCCGTCGCCACGGGCCGGGCCCCGGATTCAGCCGCCCCACCGGCGGTTGCGGCGGCTGAGCAGCAACAGACCACCAGCACCGAGCAACGCCAGGCTGGCCGGCTCGGGGATGAGGGTCAGGCGCACGGCATCGGCGCTAAGCCAGTCCCCATCATCGCTCGAGAGTCGGACTTCACTGATGCCGCCGGCAAAATCAAGGTTGAACGTGCCGAACTGATCCCACCACTGGCCATCGACCTCGATGTCCGATGGGGCCTGGGTCTGGTCGATCGTGAACTGGTGAGCCACCTCATCCGCATCGATAATGGTGAGCAGAGCGTTCTGGGTGCGGTTGCCAAACGCGCCCCAAGTCAGGTCCACCTCGTAAAGCCCCGCCGCCAGAGGCATTCCGGCGAACACCGCTTCCGCCCCCACATCCTGGCTAATCCGGCTCTGACCCCAGAGGGGATCGCCGGTGCCTGAATCCTGCCAGATTCCGCTGCGTTCCTCGTAGAACTCACCTTCGCTGCCCACCGGGCCAAGGTGACTGTCGAGGATAAAGGGCGTCACCCCATCCTCGAGCTGGGCAAACCGCAAAGCACCGGTCATCAATGCGACGTTGTCCCCGCCGCCAGAGGCGCCGTCATTGTCGAGCGTGACACTGACATCACCGGCATCAAGGTTGTAGACGCCCAATGAAAGCCAGCCGCCGGACCATCGCGCATCCGAATCACTCTGGCTGAGTCGGGACTGCGTGCTGTTGGCGCCTTGCTCGACGATCAGCAGGGCGTTGCCCGTGGCCGAGCGCGAAGGCATCCACATCTCGACACTCCAGTTGCCGGCAGTGGGCAACGTCTGGGTCCAGGTGGCCGTCGCGTCGGCGCCGCCAAACACGAAATGGGTCCCGGCTGCATCGAAGGTGTTGGCGAAGTTGCCCGGGTCATCCACGCGGTAGCGCCACGGCACTTGGTCCTGCCCCTGCTGAAGCGCATTGCCATCCTGGTCCACCGCATCAAACTGCTCGGCGATGATGGCGCCCATGCCGCCCTGCGGCATCACGAGCCCCACCCCGAGCAAGGACGCTATGGCCACTCCTGAAAACCTGCGCCCGGTCATCTGTCGCTCTGCTGTCTCCATTGCCGATACCTCCACTTTCGGGAATCAAGGCCCCTCGCCGGGCCGCGAAACGATCGACCTGATGCGCGTGCAGGCGCGAGGGTCGGTCACGGCGCGGCCTCGAAACAATCTCGAACTGGTATCGCAATACTACGCCACGCACGGGTTCGAAGCTTGCATTTTTTTGCTTTTCTTTTATACAATTTAAAAAAGACCCCCCCGCCAGGGTCTGGCCCGGCACGATGAGAGGCTGCCCATGCTCGACGTCCTTCTTCAGGTCAGCATCGAGCGCGCTGCGGCACGGCAGCTTGTGCGCGGCATCGGCGAGTACGCGCGGCGACACGGGCCATGGCGGATCGACCTCGATGAACGGCCCTCAGCGCCGTTGCTGCAAAGCCGTGACCTGAGCGGCTTCGACGGCATCATCTTCGAAGGGCGCAACCCGGAACTGACCGCGGCCGTCCGCCGCTGCGGCCTGCCCGCCGTGGCCGTGGCCACCCCCGAGCCGCTGGAGGGCGTTCCCACGGTCGTCTCAGATCACCAGGGCGTCGGCCGCATGGCCGCCGAGCATCTGCTCGACCGGGGGTTGACGCAGTTCGGATACGCCAGGTTGCGGCCCGACGAGTTCTCACACCCCCGGGGTGAAGCGTTCGTCCGGGCCATCGAGCGGCAGGGCTACCCCTGCGAGCGGTTCGAGCCGCCGGCCGATGCCAGACGTGGCCATGAGGCATTGGAGGCCTGGCTCCGGGCGCTGCCCAGGCCCGTGGGGATACTGGCTGAAGAGGACCGCCGCGCACTGACCGTCATCCGTACCGCGGGCCGCTGCGGGCTGAGGGTGCCCGAGCAGGTGGCCGTCATCGGGGTGAACAACGAGGAACTGTTCGCCGAACTGAGCTGGCCCACGATCACCAGCATCGACCACGGGGCCGAGCGCATCGGGCGCGATGCGGCGGAGTTGCTCGAGCGGATGATCCGCGGCGAGCAGGTCCCGCGGGTGCTGACCGTGCCCCCCGTGCGGGTGGTGGAACGTCACTCGACCGACATCCTGGCCGTGGATGATGCGGACCTGGCCGGCGCGCTTCGCCTGATCCGCGAGCAGGCGGCCGAGGGTTTGAGCGTCGAGCAGGTGCTCGATCAGGTGGCGGTGTCGCGCACCACGCTGGAGAACCGCTTCAAGGCCGTGCTGGGCCGCACCATCTTCGCCGAGATCACCCGCGTGCGCATCGAGCGGGTAAAGATGCTGCTGCGGACCACGGACCTGGGTCTGGCCGACATCGCCATGCGCACCGGCTTCCGCTACGTCTCGCACCTGTCCAAGGCCTTCCGCAAGGCCGCCGGCCAGACGCCCACGCAGTACCGCCGCCGCTGAACGCCCCCGAAACGGTTCCAGCACCCGTTTTGGTGCGACTGCATGGAACGGGCCAACGACAGTCCCCGGCACCTTTTATGGGTGGGGCACCGGGCACGCCTCCGAGGCAGGGGCGGCCGGGCTACGAATCCTGGGTGGTTTGTGGAGGTAAGTGGAACACCACGTAGAAGCACAACCACTCGGCCGCCATCAGCAACGTGGAACAGAACCACCAGAATGCAGTGAAACCAACTCCCCCCAGCAAAGCGAAAACGGCGGAACCGGCAGGGTACTCTTCGGCCAGCAGATACAGGAACAGCCCCAACCCACACAAGGCCGAAATCAGTATCATCAGATGGCACAGGGTCTGGCCGATGGAGGACATCTGTTTCAGGGCCCTCCAGGTGGCGCTGTGTGAACTGTGTATCGCCCGCGAGAGGTCAACAACAAGCAAGTCCCGGCGTTGGAGCTGGGCTTCGGCGTCCTTTTTGTCTCGTGCATTGACAAAAGCTACGGATTTCTGTCCGGTCTTCTTGTCGGCTACTTCGTAGATAAAGTGCATGTTCAGGCTCCTGTAACCCTGTAAACGGTGCGTGTGCATTCTGCCAACGTCAGGTCGCGTTCGCAAATCGGATCCTTGCTCGCGCAGGAAAGGTACCACGAACTTTGTCGATGCCGGCTACCCGGATACTCCATCGCAGAAACGGTTCCTGGCACCTGCGTCAGTCCTCTTCCGGTTGCGGCTCTTGCAGCGGGGCCATGGGCCCGATGTAGCTGGTCGCCAGCACGATGTTGGTGAAGCTGACTGAGGCACGCTCGGTGTTGATCTCGAGCTGCGGATGCTCACGCGCCAGCCGCGCTGTCTGGTCGAACACCCGCTCGGAGACGTAGTTCTGCAAGCGCAGCACGTTGATCTTCACATCCATGTCATGCCGCCAGCGGAAGCCGGGGAACGGGCGGGCTCGCTCGTGGTCGGGGTCGTGGCGGAACTGGTCGCGGATGAAGTAGCCGTGCGGCGTGCCGGGCGCGAAGTGGGCGGCACGCCGCCCATCCACCCACAGCGCCAGCTCGCCATCGTCGGCATCGGGCCGGCTGTTGAGCTGGAGCATGACCTCCACGCTGTGCCAGCGGCCCCGCTCGATCGCCGGGGCGGGATCGGCGGGCATGAAGCCGTTGCCGTAGTAGGGGTTGGGCCGCCCATCGGGCCGGCCATCGACCGTCTGCCACGACCGCATCCGCGGCCAGTAGGCATAGAACATCCACGTGCCCGGCGGGGCATAATCGGGCGGATCGGGCCAGCGGTTGATCGAGCGGAGGGTCGGCTCGATGGTCACGCTGAAGTGGTTGTCCGGCCGCCGGCCGGCGCCGCCGGGCGGCCAGCGTGTGGGGTTCTTGAACCCGCGCAGGGCGACGAAGTGGTGGTTGATCCCGTAGTCGGGATCGAAGCGGACGTCGAAGCGCAGAAACACCCGCTCCCAGCCTTCATCGAACGTCTTGTAAAGCTCGACGCCCTGCTGCCGCCGCGTCGCGGTCATGCGCAGCGAACGGCCGGTAGCCGAGCCTTCGGGCACATCCTCAGTCAGCGTCATGGCATCGAGGTGGCGGGCGAACCCCCAGCGGTCGCGGACCTGCTCCAGCGTGCCGGTGGCGAAGTTCTCGGCGAAGACCACCCGCGGATCGTCCTCGATCCCCCGGTCACCCGGATACTCCGCGGCCAGGCCGGGGCCCTCGGGCAGGGCCGCTTCGGCGGCGGACGGCGCCTCCCCCGCGGGCGCTGCCACGTCGGCCGGGCCGAGGGCGAGCAGAAGCACACCAGCAACAGCGATCAGCGGGCAGCGGCGGATCATGGCAGCGCTCCATCAGGTCTCCAGGCACGGAGGAGTGGGTTTCACCTCGCATCATACTCTGTTTCGGTGCGACCGCGCAGCCAGTCGCTCAACGCTCGGACGAGAAGGTTCCCGGCACTTTCCGGGTCAGAGGAGACCCCGTATCTTCGCGATGACCATAGGCGTGAGAAACAGCACCGCCATACCCAAGCCGAGAAGGCCGCCCTTGCGAACATCGAAATCCGCCGCCAGACGCTGCCACGACATCCGGAAATACAAACGACCAAGTCCAAGGTCGAATGCGAGCATGAGCATGACCCACAGGGCTCCTACTGCCAGCGACTGTTGCAGCGAACCAGGCCCGATCCAAGGCACCATGAACCAGCCGATCAACAGGACAATTACAGAGCCGGTGAACACGCTGATCTGGCGAGCTCGGCGGTCGCCCAGCCTCCGATTCAGGAACCGAACGCGCGGTATGCCGTGAAGCGTCTCTGCCAACGCGATCACGACCCAGGCAATAACGGCCCTAGAAACCATGCGATTTCCGGCTACGGTGGCGTTCAGCCGCCCCGAGCGGAGCGGGGGGTCGCTGGAGCGGGTTACCGGATGAAGTCAGTGATGTCTTTCCGTTACGCAGAAAAGGGTCCTGGCACCGTTTCGGGCACAGGCCCTAGTCCGGGTGGCGGTATTCGCCGACGATGTCCAGGTAGATGTCTCCTTCAGGGCGGAACGCGCGGCCGGTGAAGGTGCCCTCACCCTCGATGCCCTGAAAACGGCCCGTACCATCCACGTACCGAAAGGTGCCCGTCTGCTCACCAGCCGGTTCGCCTCCACCGTCGAAATAAGCGGTTTTGGTCGAGCCATCATCGAAGCGGTACTGGGCGTAGCCTCGGTAGGAGAGTTGTTCCGGACCGCCCTGGAACGCCAACGACGCGGTGGCTCGCGCAACGTCACCGTCATCAAAGAATGCGAAGCCTCGCTGTCGGCTGGTGCCCACGGAATGGCCGTCAAGTTCCGGGACCGGCGCGATGGTGCGCTCCACTGTCACGAACGCTTCGCGCCAACGAACCGTTACGGCTTCAGCCGGGTGTGGCTGATCGTCTTGTGCCCACAAAGGCAGACAGGTGCCCAGTACCAGGGCGACCATGCCTGCGACTGCTGTCGTACGCCAGATCGTCGCGTGACGGGCCATGAGTGGATCCCTTCATGGCTGAGTGGTCCCTCTTACGGGTCAGCCCGGTGCCGACCTTCCCACCAGCAGGATAGCAGGAGGAGCCCGGCATCGGCGAACCCATCGTCCGGGCCTGCGGGCGCCGTCACGGGCCATCGGGACCCACACCGGACGCAGAAAAGGTTCCTGACACCTTTTCTGCCGGGTCGGCGTGGGGGTGGACCTGCCAGGGCTCGCCGGGGCGGTCGGCGGGGGCGTGGTGGCGGTACTGGACGGCGGCGGTGGGGTCGGGGGGCAGGATGAGTTCCCAGAAGCCCTGGCCGCGGGGGTAGCGGGCATCGACCATGCACGGGGCGCCGGCATCGAGAAGGGTCAGGTGCCGCGCGGCGGCCAGTTCACCCTGGGCATCCACGCTGGGGTCGGTCGGACGGGCCGCGGTGGCGGGGATCAGCCACGGCTCGTGGATGTGGCCGTGGCAGTAGATCATGCGGTGGCGGCTTTGCAGGAGCACCCGCAGCAGGGCGGCCCCATCGGCGAGGCGGTGGCCCCACTTCTGACGCCGGCCCTGGGGCAGGAGGATGGGGTAATGGCACAGCACCAGCACGCCGCGCTCGCTGGGAATCTGCTCCAGCAGGCGCGCCACCTGCTGCAACTGCGCCTCGCCCACGCGGCCGCGGCTGCTGAGCATTCGCGGCACCGCACTGTCGATGGCCAGCAGTTCCCAGCCGGCGTTGAGACTCATGCGGCAGGGGAAGGTCTCGGGCACCAGGGGCCCGAAATGCCGTTCCAGACCCCGTCGGGCGCCGGCGCTGAAGGTGTAACGGTCGTGGTTGCCGGGGAGGATCACCACCGGGTGCCGGTCGATCAGCGGCTTGAGCAGCCTTGCAACGGCCTCGAACTCACCCCGCAGGGCCGTGGTCGTCAGGTCGCCCGACATCAGCACCCGGTCGGGCTCGAGTTCGATAGCGCGGCGGACGGTCTCGGCCAGCAGATGCCGCACAAACCGCCGCCGCCGCCGAAGCCACAGGTTCACCTGCCCCAGCAGCCGCTTGCCCGCCAGCAGCCACGGCCAGACCGCCAGCCGGTAGTAATGCACATCGCCGATCAGCAGCAGACGCAGGCAGCCGGGATCAGCGGTCGTGGAATCCGTGGCAGGCTTACTCACGCCACCATGTTACCGCACCTGCGCGGCCCACCCCTCCCCAGGTCGACGGCACTCCGCGCTGCAACGCCGTGCCCTGTCCGATGGGCGGTGTGATGGATGGGTTCAGCGCGCATCGCACTGCCGAAGCCGCCCGGCGGACCCGGCTCTACCCCCCCCCTGCCTGGCGCCCGGGCCATACCGATCGATGCCGGCATGCGCATCCGTGGCGCGTCTCAATCATCGCCGCCTTCCGCTTCGGTCTGGTCGTCGAAGTCTTCCTGGCCGGCGCGCTGGAGTTACTCATCGGTCAGCTCCGGCTGGTCCGGGAGCACGCCCCAGTAGAGAGGCTTCTGCAACTCGAGCTCGACGTCGGGCAGGCTGGCGGTATTGAGCGCGCCGTAGCGGTCCTCGACCTGCGACCAGGTGGTCAGGCGCAGGCTCACCTGCTCGCCTTCCTCGATCGAGGCGACGGGCAGGACCTTGCGGTTGTGCATGGCCAGCACGTGCACCACGCCATCGCCCGGCCCCAGCGGGGCACCGGCGAAGCTCAGGTCCTCCACGTACAGCTTCATCAGGTAGTGGGGGTAGGGCGCATCCTCATCCGGCGGGTTGGACACCTGCGCCACCGTGCCGCGCACCGGCAGGTTCTGCACCCGCGGGGCCCCGGCGGGGCCCGCGGCCTGCGGGGCCGCCTCAGCGCCAGGCAGGTTGACGATGGGCCAGGCTGCGCGGCGGTCGGGGCGCGTCTCGATCATCCGCTCGCTGTAGTGGATGATGACCACCCGGCGCTGATCGAGGAACCGGTCACGGGCGACGTGCTGGGGGATGTCACGCGACATGCCCTCGGACCAGGTGCGGCTCACGGGCAATCCGGTCCGCAGGGCGATCTGTGCGCTGATGTGGGCCTGGAGGTGCTGGTTGTAGGCCATGTGGCTGTCACCGAGGGTGAGCACGGGCGAGGCGGGCACATCGCGGTACCAGTGGCCATCGCGGTGGCGCACACGCATCAGGTGGGGGTCGGCCTTGGCTCCATCATGGCGGGCGTCGGGGACGGCTTCCCATGGGTTGTCCTCGAGGGCCTCCTGGACGAAGTCGTAGCGCTTGAGGCGCTGGGCGAGCAGCTCGGCGGTGAACTGGGCCGCGCGGTTCATGTAGTGGCTGTCGCGCACGTAGTAGAGGGGCTTATCCTGGCCGTGCTCGCGGCGGAAGTCGGCGAAGGCCCCGTGAAGGTCGAGCACCTCGACGTCGGCCTCGAGCAGCCGGTGCATCAGGTGCTTGATCTGGATCGACACCGACCGGCTCTCGGGCACGCGGGTGCCGCGGCGCGGCTCATCTTCGATCGCGGCATAGGGGTAGTCGGGGTAGACCGACATCTTCGATGGGATGATGGCCACGATCAGGTCGATGCCCAGGGACCTGAGCTGTTGATTGAAATGCACGATCGACTCGTAGACGCCCAGGTCATCCAGATCATCGAGCATGTGCAGCCGCACCGCCGCGCCCTGGAAGACGTAGTTCTCCTTCGCCGGCCACGGCCAGCCGAAGGCCCCGGGGTTTTCCAGGAAGCCGCGGATGTCGGCGCGGTAGGGCTCGAGCTTCTCGGCCCAGGCCTGCCAACTGCCGCCGTGGTCCTCGATCTCCTGCTCGATGGCGGCCAGGGTCTGAGCGATGGCCTGCTCCCGCGACAGCGGTTCGGGCGGCTTGTCGGACTCGGACTGGGTCTGGGCATCGGCGCGGGGGCCGGTCTCCGCCGCGGCCGGCGCCGGTGCCAGCAGCAGGGCAATTGCGAGGGCGGCCACGAGCGTTGCCGACCCGCGATCGGGGCGTGTGGTGCGGTGAGTGGATGGCATCATCAGAGGTTCTCCTTCGGCCAGACGGTCGAATGGCCGGTCGGTCGGGTTTCCGCCTCAGCGCAGCGCCCCCGAGGCCGGCAGGCCCATGACCGGCTAACGCAGTCAGCCCGCGATTATTTCGTACCGGCGTGAGGCATGGGTTGGCCGTCGCCGCGGGCATCCCGTCGCCGACGCCGCCGGGTGCCATTGGAAGCTTGTCCCCCGGTGTCCCGGACCCACGCCGGAGGAGAACTGGTCGACAGGCCGTCAGTAGCAGCCGGGGCGCCCTGCGACAGACAGCGCGGCATTCCTGATCTACCCTCACGCACCGGCTTTGTCCCCGCGGTTTTACAGACTCTCGCGCTGTCGGTAGGACTGTGTACCAGATGGAGCGATGCCGGATCGGTCGCTCAACATCGTGCTGCAGTCCGGAGAACGCAGCGCAACGGAAAGGAGCCTCACCCTCATGCCCGCAGGCGTCAATCGGCCCAACATCCTCTTTGTCATGACCGACCAGCAGAGCGCCGATGCGATGAGCTGCACGGGCAACCCGTGGCTGCGCACGCCGGCGATGGACCAACTTGCCGCCCGCGGCGTCCGCTTCGAGCGTGCGTACTGCGCCCATCCGCTGTGCAGCCCGCAGCGCAGCTCGCTGTTCACCGGGCTCATGCCCCACCAGACGGGCGTGGTGGACAACGCTGTGCCCTTCCGCATGGCCGACGACTGCATGGGCCTTGGCACGCACCTGCGGGAGGCCGGTTACCGCTGCGCCTACGCCGGCCGCGGGCCGCAGCCGGTGGCGCAGGGCTTTGAATCGCTTTGCGGGCCGCAGGATCAACTCGCCACGCAGGAGGCGGTGCGGTTTCTCGGGGCCGGCGGCATGGCGCCTTTCTGCCTGGCCGTGTCCTACAACAACCCGCACAACATCTGCGAGTGGGCGCGGCGCCAGCCCCTGCCCGAGGGCGCAGTCGAGCCGGCCCCGCCCGAGCAGTGGCCCACGCTGCCGGCCAACTTCGCCCCCGCCCCGTTCGAGGCCGAGGCCATCCGATGGCACCAGGCCGCGCGCATCCACCCCCACCCCGAGCGCCGTTGGAGCCCCGATGAGTGGCGCCGGTACCTGCACGCCTACTACCGCATGGTCGAGAAGGTCGATGGCGAGCTCGGCCGCGTGCTCGAAGCCCTCGACGCCGGGCCCTACGCCGACAACACGGTGGTGATCTTCACCAGCGACCACGGCAACGGCAACGCCGCCCACGGCTGGCACCAGAAGGAGGTGTTCTTCGAGGAGGTGATGCGCGTGCCGCTGCTGGCCTGGCATCCGGGCATGTCGCGCGGCGGGCGCATCGATGAGCGGCACCTGGTCTCGATCGGCCTGGACCTGTTCCCCACCTGCGCCCAACTCGCCGGCCTGCCCGTGCCCGAGCACCTGCCGGGCCTGGGCCTGAAACCGCTGCTCGATGATGAGGGAACCGGCCGCGTGGCCGACTGGCGGCGCTACATCGTGGGCCAGACCACCCTGAGCATGCAGGGCGTGCCCGACAAGGCCCGCCACCGCATGGCGAGGATGATCCGCACCGACCGCTACAAGTACGCCCTCTACCCCATGGGCCGCTACCGCGAGCAGCTCTTCGACATGCACAGCGACCCCGGTGAGATGGTGAACCTGGCCGTCAGTGACCGCTATGCCGACGTGCTCGCCGAGCATCGCCGGCTGCTGGCCGAGTGGTGCCGCCAGAGCGAGGATGTCTTCCAGGTCTTCGAAGACGGCGAAGCCCAGGTCGACACCCCCGTGGCAACGGGATGACACCGACCACCCTACGGCGGTGCCGGAGAATCTGGCGGACCCACGGCAAGCGTGGCGGTTCAAAGCAGCGCTGCGCTGCGCTTGACCAGGTATCGGCGGAGGGCATCGGTCACCGGCTGGTCGGTGGTCAGCAGGTTGAAGTCGGCGCCCTGGGCGAGGCAGCCGCGGCGCAGGCGGCTGATGTGCTGCTGCATCCGCTTCGCGTAGGCCGCGGCGGTGCTGTCCACGTCCGTGCGAAGCCGCTGGTGCGTTTCGGCATCCACCATCTCCAGCGACAGCCGGCCAAGGCCCGACAGGTCCAGTTCCTGGGGGCTGAGCGTCTGGAACACGATCACCTCGAAGCGGTCGTGTCGGAATCGGCTGAGGCCGTCGAGCAGTTCCTGCGGTTCATCGAGCAGGTCGCTGATCAGCACCAGCAGGCCACGGCGCTTCATCAGTGCATGGGCCTGGGTCAGGCTCTGACGAAGCCGGCCCGGGCCCTGGCGCGGCCGGGCCCTTTCCAGCACACTGCACAGCCGCTTGAGGTGCGCCCATGTCCCGCCCGCTGGCAGGTGATCGATCAGCCCGTCGGCGTAAAGCCCCACGCCCGCCCGGTCGGCCTGGCGGATGGTCAGAAAACCGATCGCCGCGGCCAGCGCTGCGCCGAAGGCCAACTTCGTGGGCAGGTTCCCCACCGCCAGCGGCCGGCCGCGGCGGTCCAGCCCCGCAAAGTGCATCGACGCCGAGCAGTCCAGCAGGATGTAGGCGTGCAACTCCGAGAGATGGCGGTAGCGCCGCAGGTAGAAGCGGTCGGTGCGGCCGTAGAGCTTCCAGTCCACGTCCGACAGCGGGTCGCCCGGCGTGTAGGCCCGGTAGTCGTGAAAGTCCACGCCCGGCCCCAGCCCCACCGCCGCATGTCGACCGGCAAGCAGCCCCTCGACCAGCCGCCTGGCGACGAACATCAGCCCGCCCAGCCTGTCGAAATCGCCGGTGATGAGCATGGGCGTATTGTAGGGAGTCGTCCTCCCATCGCCCGCCGCCGCCTGCTGGCCCGTCAGGAAAACATGCGCAACTGCTGCGGCTCGAGGCTCAGCTTGCTCACCGGGTGGGTGACGTTGATCGGGTAGCAGCCGCTGAAGCAGGCCGTGCAGTAGTGACCCGCCGGGTGAGACACGCACGAGAGCATCCCCTCCAGCGACAGGTAATGCAGGCTGTCGACGCCCAGGTATTCGCGGACCTGCTCGATGGTGCGGTCCCGGGCCACCAACGTTGCAGGGTCGGGAAAGTCGATGCCGAAGTAACAGGCATCGCGGATCGGCGGGCAACTGATGCGAAGGTGAATCTCGCTGGCACCGGCGCGGCGGAGCTGCTCCATCTTGCCCCGAGTGGTCGTGCCGCGGACGATCGAGTCATCCACCACGATCAGCCGCTTGCCTTTGACGATGTCGCTGATGACGTTGAGCTTGAGCTGCACCGCCGCATCGCGCTCATCCTGCTCGGGCCGGATGAACGTGCGGCCGACGTAGCGGTTGGGCACGATCCCCTCGCGGTAGGGAATGCCGCTGCCCATGGCGTAACCCCACGCCGCCGACCGGCCCGAGTCGGGCATGGGCACGACGAAGTCGGCCTCGACCGGCGCCTCGGCGGCCAGGGCGTGGCCGAGGCGTTCGCGCACGATCTGCACCGTGTCGCCGAAAAGGTGCGTGCTGGGGTTGGCGAAGTAGACGTGCTCGAAGATGCACAGCGCCGGGCCCTGCGCCTCGGCGAAGCGGCGGCTTCGCACGCCGGCATCGCTGAGTGTGACGATCTCGCCGCGCTCGACCTCGCGTTCGAACCGCGCCCCCAGCGCATCCAGGGCCACCGTCTCGCTGGCCACGCACCAGTGTCCCTCGGCGGTCTGGCCCAGCACCAGCGGCCGCCAGCCCCAGGGGTCGCGCGCCGCCTCGATGCGGTCGGCGAAGAGGAACACCAGGCAGTAGGCGCCCTGGAGGTGCTGAAGGGCCTCGACCAGCGGGTCGGCCTTGCTGGTCTGGTGGGCCGCCAGCAGGTGGATGATGACCTCGGTGTCGGTCGTGGTGTGGAAGATGTGGCCGCGCTGCTCGTACTGGTAGCGCAGCAGGTCGGCGTTGATCAGGTTGCCGTTGTGGCCCAGGGCCACCTGCCCGCCGATGTAGTCGCGCAGCAGCGGCTGGGCATTGCACGCGCGGTTGGACCCGGTGGTCGAATAGCGGTTGTGCCCGATCGCGGCCCTGCCCCGGAGCTGGGCAAGGACCTTCGGTGAGAACACCTCGGCGACCAGTCCCATGCCCACGTGGGCATCGAGCCGGCGGCCATCGCTGACGGCGATGCCTGCCGACTCCTGGCCGCGATGCTGCTGCGCGTAGAGCGCCGTATAGGCCTGATGGGCGGCTTCGGGAGAGCCCCAGATCCCGAATACACCGCACTTGTGTCTGGTTTCGTTGTCGATCATGCCG
Organism: Phycisphaeraceae bacterium; assembly: GCA_003551485.1. Lineage (GTDB taxonomy): Bacteria > Planctomycetota > Phycisphaerae > Phycisphaerales > Phycisphaeraceae > B1Sed10-187. The sequence continues at coordinate 17,343 of PUMS01000213.1, forward strand.
GGCCAGCACTCGGGGGGAAAGGTAAAGACTATCGCTGCCGGCTGGCAGCGTCAAACAAAGATATTGATGTCCGCTTTCGCGGCGTGGCCGGTCCTCTCACCCCGCCCGGCCCAGGGTCACCGGGGCGAGGCCTTGCCGACGACGGCTTGCATCGCACCTGCCCCGGTGCCTGATGAACCGGCCTCTGCGACCGCTGGTAAGTGGCGGTCTCGAGCGGGTTCGCGGCAATACGCCCGGGTGGATTCGAACCACCGACCTGCGGTTTAGAAGACCGCTGCTCTGTCCACTGAGCTACGGGCGCGATGGGCACCGGGGGTGTGCAGGGATTGTAGCCGATCAGCGCGGCGGCCTGACCGGCGGGGCCGGGGATGGGCGGGCGCCGGGGCTGTGTCGGGCGGTGCGGCGCGGGCCGGTTGGCATGCAGTGAGCGGCGGCGGGATGCTGCGTCCGTTGGATGGGCTGTTACAATCCGGCCCCTGTGGTCGGATGAGGCTCAGGGGCACGGTTGGGGCGATGGGAGGGTGTGGACGACACGGAAACGGCATCATGCTCGAGCACTTGGCTGGTGGCAACCCGGAACTGGCGCTCTGGATGGGCGTGATGATCGTCGCGACGGTGTTTCTCGGCGGCGTGTCGGTGTACGTGATGTTCGCCATCTGGTGGGAGCGCAAGGTCGCGGGGCATATCCAGAGCCGCGTGGGGCCGATGCATACCGGGGCTTGGCACGGCTGGTCGCAGTCGATCGCCGATGGCATCAAGCTGATCCTCAAGGAGGATTTGATCCCCGCCGGGGCCGACCGGCTGCTGTTCCGCCTGGCGCCGTACCTGGCGTTCGCGCCGGTTTTCGCGGCGTTCGTGGCCCTGCCGTTCGGGCCGCAGTTCGTCTTCGAGAAGAGCCTGCACATCGGCGTGCTCTACCTGCTGGCGGTGCTCAGCGTCGAGGTGATGAGCACGATCCTGGCCGGGTGGGGCTCCAACAGCAAGTGGTCGATCTACGGGGCGATGCGCGAGGCATGCCAGATGGTCAGCTACGAGGTGCCCCTGGGCCTGGCCATCATCACCGGCGTGCTGGTGGCGGGCACGCTGAACCTGGTCGAGCTCAGCTACCTCCAGGGCGCGGGGCTGTGGGCGTGGTTCATCTTCGCAAACCCGTTCATCTTCATGGCCTTCGGCATCTACTTCTGCGCCTCGCTGGCCTCGAACAAACGCGCCCCGTTCGACCTGCCCGAGGCCGAGAGCGAGCTGGTCGCCGGCTTCCACACCGAATACAGCGGCCTGAGGTGGTCGCTGTTCTTCTTCGCCGAGTACGCGGCGATGTTCGTGGTCGGGGCGATCCAGGCGGCACTGTTCCTGGGCGGGTGGAACAGCCCGCTGGGCGTGTACGACCCGGTCTACATGCTGCTGGGCTACGACCCGGTGGCGGCGGGCGAGTTGCACTTCAGCGGGGCGCTGGATGCGGCCACCGCGGCCGGCGGCTGGGCGGCCACGGCCGAGGCGCTGGGCATGACGCCGCTGGCCCTGGTGGTGCTGAACGTCTACTGCACGCTGATCTTCATCGCCAAGGCGCTGCTGATCGTGTTCGTGCAGATCTGGCTGCGGTGGACGCTGCCGCGCATCCGCATCGACCAGGTGCTCTATGCCTGCGTGAAGGTGCTGCTGCCGGCCTCGCTGCTGGCGCTGGTGGGTGCGGCGTTCTGGGTGTTCCTGGTCGATGACCGGGGCACGGCGATGCTGGCCGGTCCCGAAGGGCGGGTGGTCGAGTCGGCCGCGGCGGCCCACCTGCTCATCCAGCCGCACTGGCTCCAGGCGTTGACGCAGGGGGTTTTGGCGCTGGTGGGTGTGCTGGTGGTGGGCGCTGCGCTGGCGGTGGTGCTGCTCTCGGCCGCGGGTGCGCTGCGGCGAAACCGCCATCAGCCGCGCAAGACCCTCTATGATGACGTGATGCCCGTGGGCGACCGCATCGCCTTCACCCGCCCCAGGGATGAGAAGCGGGACTGACCCCCCCGCCCCCGGAAGCCCCCGGAAGTGGCCCCCGGAAGTGGCCCCCGGAAGTGGTCCACGAAAGCTCCCCCGGCCCCGAGGGGCGGCGGGCGCAGGTGCGGCGGAGCGGGCGGGACGCCCGCGCTCCGGGCGGCGGCGGGAGGGGGGGCCTGGATCGGGCGGCAACCACTCACGGTGGCTAAGCGCCCACTCGGCGGCAGCGAGCGTGCATGAAAGTTCTCGACCACCCCTACACCGATCTGAGCAGCGGTCAGTGGCTCAAGGGCAACCTCCACGCCCACAGCAACCACTCCGATGGCACGCGCTCCCACCAGCAGGTGATCGATGACTACGCCGAGCGCGGCTACGACTTTCTCATGTTCGCCGACCATGACTGCCTCACCGACCAGGACCGCTACGAGCGCCTGGACAACCGCGGCATGGTGCTGATCCCCGGCAACGAGATCACCGCCGGCGGCCCGCATATGCTCCACGTCAACGCCGACCGGCTCATCCGCCCCATCCGCCAGCGCCAGGCGGTGATCGACAACGTCGGCGACGGCGATTCGTTCATCATCATCAACCACCCCAACCAGGGCTCGAGCTTCGACCACTGCCCGGCCTCGCTGCTTCGCCAGTGGCGCGGCTACCGGGGCATCGAGGTCTACAACGGCATGTGCGGCGCCGACCGCGGCAGCCCCTACGCCCTGGGCAAGTGGGACATGGTGCTGGCCGAGGGCCGCAAGGTCTGGGGCTTTGCCAGCGATGACAGCCACACCGCCGCGGACGTGGGCCTGGGCTGGATCATGGCCTGCTGCCGCCGGCGCAGCCTCGGCGGCATCATGGCGGCCCTGAAAGCCGGCCGCTTCTACGCCAGTACCGGCGTGACGATCAAAAACATCAGCGTCAGGGGCCTGAACGTGCGCATCGAGACCGAGGATGCCGCCCGCATCGTCGCCATCGCCACCGGCGGCAAGCGCATCGCCGTGGCCGACCGGCCGGGCATCGACATCGACGTGCCCCCCCACGTGAAGTACGTCCGCTTCGAATGCTGGGGCACGGGCGAACAATTCGCCTGGACCCAGCCCTTCTTCGTCAGCAACGTCGCCGGCTGATCCACCCGCACGCCGCCCACTCCCGCCGCTTTACCGGCCTTGCCCATCAGGCCCGCCGGCCGAAGCGGTTGACGCATTGCAGCACCGGTGGGGTGCTCAGCGCACGCTCATCGAGCGCTGCGGCGGTGTGAACGATGAACGTGTGCGGCTCACCGGGCATGAGCGTGACCAGTTGATCGCTCACAACGGCATCGGCATCGAGGCGGTCGGCGAACAGGCACACGTCGCGCATGAGGGTGTGGGGAGTGAGGGTGAAGCGCCAGGAATCCCCGTGGCGCGACAGTTCGCTGTCGAACGATGGCGGCTCGTAGGCCAGGTTGCGGTCCAGGTCGAAGAACCAGAAGGCATGGCGGCCCTCGGCGCTGCTGGTGAGCACCTCGAAGGCGGCATCGCCGGGCGTGATGAGCGAGGCGTTGTCCAGGGCAATGCGCTGCACGCCGTGCGGCTCAACGTCGAGATCGGCGCGGGTGGCGCACAGGGGCCGGCCGGTGAAGTCCATGCGCATGATCGGGAGGTTGCCCTGCCAGGGCTCATCGGTGTCGTTGACCGCCACGATCGACAGGCCGCCTTCCCAGGGCTGAAACGTCAGCAGCCGCGGGGCGTAGAAGCGGCGGGTGGCGTACCACAGGGGTTTGAGGCGGCCGCCGCCGTCGATGGCCGACCAGCTTGTTACCGGCCAGCAGTCGTTGAGCTGCCAGTACAGCGTGCCCATGCAGGCCGGTTGCAGCGAGCGGAACCACTCCACGCCCAGTGTCAGCGCCCGCGCCTGGTTGACCTGTAGCAGGTAGTGCCAGTCGTCGAAGCCCTCGGGCATGGCGAAGAACTTCTCGAGGTGGCGGTCGTTACGCTCATCGCCGCCGGGCGACTTCTGGCGCTGGGCCAGGGCGGGAGAGCCGCGGCGCAACCCCTGCGGCTCGACCACCGAGGCCAGCGTGGCCATCGTCGGCGGCGCCTGGAAGCCGAACTCGCTGCAGAAGCGCGGCTGGATTTCGCGGTACACCTCGTAATCGCTGCCGAACCATGCCTCCCACACGTGCTTGTTGCCGTGCGTGGCGGCGTTGGGGTCCAGGCCATCATCCACGTCCATGTCACCGGACCACGGGCTGGCCGGCCAGTAGGGGCGCGAGGGGTCCAGCCGGGCGCAGATGCGCGGCAGAAGTTCGAAGTAGTAGCCCGGGCCCCACGTCCGCCCGGCCACCAGGCCCTTTTCCTTCCAGCCCCAGGCGTGGTAGCCCCAGAGGTTCTCGTTGCAGCCGTTCCAGATCACCAGCGAGGCGTGCCGTGCCAGGCGTGCCACGTTGTGCTGCGCCTCGTGCTCGATGAGCGTGCGGAAGGGCTCTTCCTCGGGATAGGCCGCGCAGGCGAAGGGGAAGTCCTGCCACACCATCACGCCCAGCTCATCGCAGATGTCGTAGAAGGCCTCGGTCTCGTAAATGCCGCCGCCCCAGATGCGCAGCATGTTCATGTTCGCCCCGACGGCCTGCTCGATGCGGGCACGGTAGCGGGCCGGGTCGCAGGCGCGGTCGAGGAAGCAGTCATCGGGAATCCAGTTGGCCCCCTTGCAGAAGATGGGCCGGCCGTTGATGCGGATGGCGAAGGCGCGGCCGATGGCGTCGGGCCGGGTGAGCAGCTCGGCCCGGCGAAGGCCCACGCGGCCGGACCACGCATCCAGCTTCACCCCCGCGCCGTCGTGCAGACTCGCGTGCATCGTGTAGAGCGGCTGCTCGCCGTGGCCGCGCGGCCACCACAGGCTCGGCCGGTCGATGATGAAGCGGTGCACGGCGCCGTCGCCGCCGGC